>CAZDYM010000143.1:0-6766 GCA_964509325.1 uncultured Phycisphaeraceae bacterium | reverse complement strand
CGAGATCGACAGGGGTGAGTCGGGGGCGCTTCCGCATGGGAGACGGGCAGTCTAAAGGGTGGCGCGGGCGGCGCCACCGTGCCTTCGCACGGGGATCACCCCGGCTCCACCGATCACGCGACGCCGAAGAACCGGCGCGTGTTCTCGTTGAGCACGCGCTCGGTGTCCGCGTCGCTCATGGCGTGGACCTGCGCGAGGGCCCGGGCCACGTGGGTCACGTGCTTCGGTTCGTTGGGACGCTTCGAGCGGACCGGCTCGGGCGAGAGGAACGGGGCGTCGGTCTCGACCATGACACGGTCGAGGGGCGCGAGCGCCGCGGCGGCGCGGACTCCGTCGGCGTTCTTGTAGGTCAGGACACCCGTGAAACTGACGCACGCGCCGAAATCCAGCAGCAGCCGCATCTCCGCCGGGCCCCCGGTGAAGCAATGAAACACCATCCGGGCCGGGTCGAGTCTTGACCCCGCGAGGATGGGGATCAACTCATCGAACGCCTCGCGGCAGTGCACGACGACGGGCTTGCTCATGCCCTCCCGGGCCAGCCCTTCCAGGACGGCGAGCTGCTCGGCGAGCACGCGGAGCTGGGTCTCCCTCGGGGGCGTGTCGTAGTGCTTGTCGAGCCCGAGTTCGCCCCAGGCGACGCACTTGGGGTCGGCACCGCAGGCGCGGAGGGCGTCCCAGCGGTGCGGGGCCCGGTCGCTGTACAGCGGGTGGACCCCGGCGGTGCACCACACGCGCGGGTGCGACCGCGCGACGCGGAGGGCGTCCAGACAATCCTCGGTGGTGGTGGAGACGGTAATGCAACCCGAGACGCCGTGGGCCGCGGCGTCCGCCATCACGGCGTCGATCCGCCCGGAAAAGTCGGGAAACGTCAGGTGGCAGTGGGTATCGATCATCCCGACCTACTGTATGGCCCACTGAATCGGCCCTCCGATGTCAGAACGACGCGTTCCCGCCGCGCCGGATGGCCCGAGCGCGACCACGGCGCCGGCGAACAAGACCCAATCAGCCATGAACACCACCCCTCGATTCCTTCGTGCCTCCGTTCTCGCCCTTGGCCTCGCCGGAGCGCCGGCCCCGCTGTGGGGGCAGGCGGCGGCTCCGGCTCCGGCTCCGGCTCCGGCGGCGGCACCCACCGCCACGAACGCGGTGCTCGAGGACCGCTGGTACGTGCTCCAACTCGACGGGGCCAAGGCAGGTTCGATGCAGGAGAAGATCACGCGCACGGCGGAAGGGAACCTCGCGACCGAGCAGGAGATCCGCTTCGCGCTGGCCCGCGCCGGGACGAAACTGGACATCAGCATGAAGACGGGCTTCGTCGAGACGCCCGAGGGCAAGCCCGTCTCGATGGCCCTTGACCAGAACCTCGGCCTGGTGCGGATCCAGTCGGATTTCACGTTCACGGACGACGGGGTGATCGAAAAGACCCGCCAAGGCGAGGTTGAACGGACGGTCAAGCACCCGAAGATCGAGGGGCCCTGGCTCACGCCGCGGCAGGTGGAGAAACTGGTGCGCGAGAAACTCGCGGGAACGGAGGAGAGCTTTGCCTTCCGGAGCGTCGCGCCGACGGCGGGGGCGCGCGCGTTTGACACCAAGGTGAAGGTGCTGGAGCGCGGGGTGAAGGCGGAGGCGTTCGGCAAGAGCGTGCCGGGGGTGAAGTGGGAGACCGAGGCGTCGGCGATGCCCGGGGTCACAAACACCGAGTGGGTCGACCTCGGCGGCAGGCCGGTGCGGAGCGAAGTCGAGATCGCGGGGATGCGTCTGCAGATGCTGCTGAGCGACGAGCAGGTGGCCAAGAGCGCCTTCACCGCGCCGGAGGCGATGGCCCAGACCGCGATCGTGCCGACGGGTCACTTCCCGGTGCCGCCGCGTCAGACGATGAGCACCCTGTTCACGATCAAGCGCAAGGACGGACAGAAGATCGAGGGGTTCCCGGTGGGCGGGCTGCAGCGTCCGACCGACCGGTACGACGGCACCTACTTCACGAAGTTCGACGTCTCCTGGCCGGTGAGCATGATGCCGCTCCCGGCGGACACCCCCTACCTGAAGGCGACGACGGCCTGCAACGCGGAGGACCCCGAGATCGTCGCGCTCGCGACCAAGGCGGTCGAGGGGATCACGTCGAACTTCGAGCGGGCCAAGCGTCTGCGGGTCGCGGTGCGCGACCACATCCAGAAGAAGAACCTGGGCGTGGGCTTCGCGACGGCCTCCGAGGTGGTGCGGACGCGCGAGGGCGACTGCACCGAGCACGCGGTGCTGCTGGCGGCGGCGCTCCGCGCGGTCAAGATCCCCAGCCGGGTGGTGAGCGGGGTGATCTACACCGAGGAGTTCGAGGGGATGCGGAACGTGTTCGTGTACCACATGTGGACCCAGGCGTTCGTGCAGCGCCGCGGCGCGGACGGGCAGATGGAGAACAACTGGATCGACATGGACGCGACCCTCCCGGGCGAGATGTACTGCGACGCCGCGCGGATCGGCCTGAGCACGAGCGACCTGAGCGACACGGGCACGCTGAACTCGATGGTGGCGCTGTCGGACCTGATCGGGAACCTGGAGATCCACGTCGAGATCGCCGAGTGACCGGGGAGTTTCGCCCCGGCCCACGGGCGAGACGCGATCGACTCACCACACGCCGTCGAGCATGCGGTCGATGGCGTTGGCCAGTCCGTCGTGCGCGTGGCTCTCGGTGTGCGCGTTGGCGGCGCGCTTCACCGGGTCGATGGCGTTGCCCATCGCGATGCCCAGCCCGCCGCCCGCGACGGCCCCCTCGATCATGGCGAGGTCGTTCACCTCGTCGCCGATGCAGGCGATCCGCTCGCGCGGGACGCCCTGCTCAAGAGCGAGGCGATGGACGGCGGTCCACTTGCTGACCTGGGGGTCGAACACTTCCAGCAGGTGGACGCGGTCGTCCTTGACGCCGGCCTCGCCCCCGTGGGCGTGGCCTAGAGCGTCCGCGGGCGGGGCCCCGGCCCCCGACGCGCCCGCCCCGTGCGGGCCGCCTCGCGCGAGCCCCTGAGCAACCTTCTGGGCCTGCAAGGTGCCCGCGACGGCGGCGAAGTGCTGGGTGGTGGTCTCACGCCCGAACGCCTCTTTCACGCCCGCGGCGAGATCGTGCATTAGACCGGCCTCCGCCGCGAATCCGATGCGGACCGTGTGCTCGGGGTGCTCGTCGTGGGCCGGGTCGTCCACGAACCTCACACGGACCGGCATGGCGTTGAACCACCACCGCGTGGGGTACTCGATCGGACCGGAGTTGACAACGAGGTAGTCGTAGCCGGCCGCGTCGCGGTCCTTGAGCAGCAAGGGGGCGCGCCGCAACCGGGCGAAGTGGGCGCACAGGCGCTTGACGAGATCGTCCCGCATGGCCCAGCGGTGCATGGTGCGGCCGGACTTCGCGTCGCAGAGCATCGCCCCCCCGGCGCAGACAATCGGAGCGACGTCCCGGCCCTTGGCGGGCTGGTCGGCCGCGATCGCCCCGATGGCGTACCCGGACTCGACCAGGCCGCGACCGGTGCAGATCACCACCTCAAGCCCGGCGGCACGGGCCCGCGCCACGGCGGCGGCGTTGGCGCGGGACACCTTCCCGTCCGGGCCCAGCAGCGTCCCGTCGAGATCCACGGCGAGGATGTCGTACTTCAGTCGCGCGGCGGTCGGACGCATCGGGCGGATGCTAGGGCCACCCGAACCTACCCTCCGGCGGTGCAGACCCTCTCGGAAATCAGGGCGATGCTGGAGTCCCGCGGGCTGAGGCCACGCCACGCCCTCGGGCAGAACTTCCTCGCCGATCACAACCTGATCCGCAAACTCGTGGACGAATCCGGCGTCCGCGGGGGCGATCTGGTGCTCGAAATCGGGCCCGGCACGGGCACCCTGACCGATGAACTGCTCGGGCGCGGGTGCCGCGTCGTGGCCTGCGAACTGGACCCCGATCTCGCCCAACTCAACCGGGAACGCCTCGGGGCGAACCCCTCGTTCACCCTCGTCGAGGGCGACTGCCTCGACGGCAAGCAGGCGCTGAACCCGGCGGTGGTCGCGGCCCTGGGCGGCGAGGCGTTCCGCCTCGTGGCCAACCTGCCGTACGGCGCGGCGAGCACGGTCATGGCGATCCTCGCGATGGACTTCGAGCGCTGCCTGGGTCAGTACGTCACGATCCAGCGCGAGGTCGGGGAGCGGCTCCGGGCCGCGCCGGGCACGAAGGACTACGGCGAACTCGGCGTGGTCGTGCAATCGGTGTGCGCGGTTCGGCGGATCGCCGCGCTGCCGCCCGAGTGCTTCTGGCCGCGCCCGGAGGTGACCAGCGAGATGTGCGCGCTGACGCGTCTGGCGGCGAACGCGCGGAAAACATCGGACCCGCGCCGCCTCAGCGCGATGTGCCGTCGGCTGTTCACGCAGCGGCGCAAGCAGATCGGGACGACGCTGGGACGTGACTTTCCGTTCCCCGAGGGGATCGCGCCGACGCGGCGGCCTGAGGAACTGACGGTGGAGCAGCTGGAGGCGCTGGCGGCCGCCTCACAGCGTCACCATCGGTCGTCGCCGGAGCCGAGCCCGCCAGGATGACGGGGGCTCGGCCCCTCGCCGTCACGCGTACAGTTCCGACAAGTCCCGTGCCGGCGTCTCGTCCGCGCTCGCCGAGCCGTTCGACGACAAGCCCAGACCCGTCTCGGCGCCCGCCTCGCCGGCGGCGTGGGGCTCCTTCGGGGTCTCGATCATGTTGGTGTACTCGTGGCCCTCGTTGTTGTCGAGGAAACACGCGAGCTTGCGGCTGCGGACGGGGTGCTGCAGTTTGCGGATGGCCTTGGCCTCGACCTGTCTCACGCGCTCGCGCGTGACCTTGAAGATGCGCCCGACCTCTTCGAGCGTGTACGTGTAGCCGTCGCCGATCCCGTAGCGGAGCTTGATGATCTCGCGCTCCCGATACGTCAGCGTCTTCAGCACCGTCTCGATGCGGTGCTTGAGCATGTCGCTGGCGGCGACGTTGCTCGGGGAGTCCTGGCGCTGGTCCTCGATGAAGTCGCCGAAGTACGAGTCCTCGCTCTCGCCCACGGGGCGGTCCAGGCTGATCGGGTGCCGGCTGATCTTCATCACGCGGCGCGTCTCGGCGACGGTCATGCCGGCGCGCTCGGCCAGCTCGTCGATGGTGGGTTCGTGCCCCAGTTCCTGGAGCATCTGCTTCTGGATGTTCCGCAGGCGGCTCATCGTCTCGATCATGTGCACCGGGATGCGGATCGTCCGGGCGTGGTCGGCGATCGCGCGGGTGATGGCCTGGCGGATCCACCAGGTGGCGTAGGTGCTGAACTTGTAGCCGCGCTTGTACTCGTACTTGTCGACGGCCCGCATCAGGCCCGTGTTGCCCTCCTGGATGATGTCGAGGAACGACAGACCGCGGTTGCGGTACTTCTTCGCGATCGAAACCACCAGCCGCAGGTTGCCCGCCGAGAGGTCGCGCTTGGCCTGCTCGTACTCCCAGAACACCACGTCCATGCGCCGCACGCGGACGATGAGTTCCTCGGGCTCCTCCATCACCAGGCTGCGGAGCCCGGCGAGCTCCTCGCGCATCACCATGAGGTCCTCGGGGTCGTAGCGCTGGGGGAACTTCTCGGCCTTCTTCAGCTCGGCCTGCAGGTCGGTGATCTTCTTGACGATGCCGCGGAGCTTGCGCTGCAGCGGGATGATGCGGCTGGTCCGCAGGCACATCTCCTCCCCGAGGGTCGCCATCTTGCGCCGACGCGCCGCCATGCGGGCCTTGATCTCGGCGGCGAGCTCGCTGTCCTTGTCCTTCCGGGCGGCTTCCAGGGCCTCCCAGTCCTGGCGGTTGATCTCCAGCAGCTTCCGCAGCGTGGCGCAGTTCACCGGGATGCGCTTCGAGACCTTCTCCTTGGCGTTGTCCTCGGCGGTGCTGATCCGCATCGTCCGGTCAAAGGGCAGTTCCCCCTTGTGCACCTGCTCAAGAATGTCCACGGCGCCGGCCAGGGCGTAATCACACTCCAGCACACGCCGCCGGAACACCATCCGCATCGTCTCGATCTTCTTCGCCAGGCGGATCTCGTCGTCACGCGTCAGCAGCGGGATCGTGCCCATCTGCGTCAGGTACATGCGGACCGGGTCGTCGATCCGCTTGCTGCGGACCTCCCCGGCGAGCGCCTTCTCGAGCTCCTCGCGGGTCTTGGTGTCCTCGGCGAAGCCCCCGACGGGCGCCAGCGCGGGCACCGTGACCAGCGTCGCGGCGCGGGCGGTGCCGGGCTGACCGTGGCTGAGCCGGTGCATCGGGTTCGACGCGTCCTGCGCCGCGAGCGCGGGGTCGACCATCCGCAGCGAGTCGTGCAGCTCGGACCCGCGCGGCGCGCCCGCGGCCGCCTTCGCCTCAAGGGCGGCGGCGGCGTGGGCGAGCGTCTCCTTGTGCATCGACCCGCTCAGGATCGTGTTGCCGATCTTCTTGCTCTCACGCCAACGCCGCGCACGGAACTCGCGCTCGTCCACCATCTCGATCGCGTGCTCGTCGAGCACGATCAGCACGTCGTCGATCCGGTCGGGGTCGACCAGCGCGTCGGGCCGCACGTTGTTCAGTTCCTCGTAACCGAGCCACTTGCGGCGTTTGCCGTCCTCGATCAACTCGGAAACGCGGGGGTCAAGATTCGCGATCACGGTCTGGTCTCCTGCTTCGTGCGGGAACGATTCGTGCGTGCCTGGCCTGCGGGGGGGATGGACGGGGAGGAGCGACGGGCGGGCGGGGTCGGTAGCGGGCGGGGGGGCGGGGTGGCGGGGGAACGGG
>CAZDYM010000142.1:0-6768 GCA_964509325.1 uncultured Phycisphaeraceae bacterium | reverse complement strand
CTGGTCCGCGTCGCCCGCCAGCGCGCCGAGGTCCGCCGCCAGGTCCACCGCGTCGAGCACCGCGTGCAGCGCCCGGTCCGAGTGGGCCGGGTCGCTGAGGTGCTCCGGCGGCAGCCACAGGTCCAGGCCCGCGATGCTCATCGACGCGCGCCGAACCAGCGCCGCCATGTCTCGCCGAGCCGAACGACCAAGTTCACGCGCGCGACACTCCGGGGCGGCGGCGTTCAGGGTCACACGCCGAACCCCCAGCCCACTCCCCGCCAACCAGTCAATCTGGCCCCGCAGCGAATCGGGCAACGGCGACCGCCACCCCGCCAGCGCCACGGAAATCCGAGCAATCTCGAAGAGCATGGCGAGAGTTTACGTGGACCGACGCCCCACCCCGCCCGCCCCGACCGTCTCGCCAGAAGCCCGAAGCCCAACCTGAAGCCCCCAACCTGAAGCCCCTTACCTGAAGCCCCTTACCTAAAGCCCCCCTCTCACGCGGCGTCCTCGAACTCCTCTTCTTCCTCGGGTCGCGCCCCGTTCTTGGCCCGCATCACCGGCCTCGGGGGCTCGGCGGCGGCCTCGCGACACGCCCTCTCCAGCGCCTGGTGCAGCTTCTCGTGGTCCGTCACCGAGTGCAGCCGCTCGAACAACTCCTCCACCCGCGCGAACACGTCCAGCCCCGCGTCGACGTCGCCGATGGCGCGGTCCCCCAGCGCCTCGCTCGCCGCCTGGAACCATTCGAGCGTCGCCTTGCCGCCCTTGGGCGGCGCCACGTACGCCCGCACCGTGACCGGGCCGATCATCACGATGGGCCAGTCCCCGGGCCGACGGTCGATCTTGAGCGTCTTCACCGCCGGCTCGCGCGCCAGCACCATCACCGGCACCCGCTGGCGCGCCGCCCGGTCGCGCAGGTCGCGCGCGTCCGCCCCCACCAGGGGCGGCTCGATCAGGTAGCAACCCGGCTTGATCTCCTCGCCCTCGGCGAGCGGCTGGTTCACCACTTTCAACACGCCGCTGTCCACCGCTTGCAGCCGCACCTGGCGGCGCGCTTCCTGCAAGGGCATCAGGATGCGGGCCATCCGCTCGTAGTCGCTCACGCCGTGCGCGACTTCCAGGGCTTCAAGACACGCCCTCTCGCACTCAAAGTAGTTCGTCTCCACCAGCGCGCGCGACGCGGCCTCCATCAACTTGTCGACGCGGGCGGCGGCCTGGGAAGGTTTGGTCATGGAACGCGAAGACGGGGAAATGGTGGGGGCCATCGTACGCCTCGGGGGGTCGCGGGCGGTCGGGGAGAAGCGCGGCGGCGCGGGGGGAACAGCGCGGGGGGAGAGGGCGGGGGGGAGAGGGCGGGGGGGAGAGGGCGGGGGGGAGAGGGCGGGAGGGGAGAAGGCGGGGGACAAGGCAGGCTTGAGAGGGTCGAGTGGGGCGGCCCGACAAGCCGGCGCGCGGCGACACCTTCCGGGCCGGACGCCCAGCCCGACCGCTCAACCGCGTCACCCGTTCATCGGGCCGATGCCGGGCGCCCTGAACCGCACCCGACCGCCATCTCCGCCAGCAGGTCCGCCCACCGCCCGCTCAGTTCGGGCAGGTCGTACGCCAGCGTGTCGCCCAAGGACGCCCAATCCTGCTGGTGCAGGGCCCGCCGCAGCTCGTGGAGCGCCGCCGAGAGCGCCGCGGTGAGGTCGTCGCCGACCGGCGCCCGGACCCCCAGAGCCCCCGCCAGCGACATCACCTGCTTGGCCTGGTCCCACGCGCCCAGAATCTCCGTCAGGCCCCCCATCGCCTCGCCGGTCTTCGAAGCCTGGATGAGTTCGGCCGTCTCCGCCTGCCGCGGCCCCAGGTCGCGAAGCGAGTCCGCCGCGAACAGCAGCGATTCCCGCAGCAGCAGCCCCGCGTCCGCCGTCTTGAAGTGCAACTCGCTTGCGAACGGGGACCGTTCCGGCGGCTCCGATAGTTCGTCCCCCGAAACCACCCGCCCGTCCGCCACCACTTCGATCACCAGACGCCCGGGGGTCGCCCCCCGCACCGCTTCGAGCGCACTCCCCAGCGTGAGCGGCTTGGGCTCGATGTCCAGCGGGCGGCCGTCGATGAGTGTCTTCATGGCCCTGTCCCTTTCGGCGTTTCCGGGCTTTTCCATGCACACCCATCCCAGGGTGAACCCGAGTTACACTGACGGGCATCAAATCGACCCCCTCCGCCGCGGGCCGGCCCCCCCGACGGACCCCGAGACCCGAGACCGGCTTCGCCGCGTGTCCGAACCGCGGCACCGCTCCGCGGGCCCCTCCCTCCAGGCCCAGCCCCTTTTCACCGCTGCTCTCTGGCCTCTCCCCTCCCCTCTCCGAAAGGCACCCCCCATGAAGATCTACATCGACACCGCCAACCTCGAAGAAATCAAGCAGGCCAACGACCTCGGCGTGCTCGACGGCGTCACCACCAACCCCTCCCTCATCGCCAAGGAGAAGGTCAACTACCACAAACGCCTCGAAGAGATCTGCAAGGTCGTCTCGGGCCCCGTCTCGGGCGAGGTGATCGCCACCGACTACGCCGGCATGATGAAGGAAGGCGAGACCCTCGCCAAGATCGCCCCCAACATCGTCGTCAAGCTCCCGACCACGGTCGACGGGCTCAAGGCCTGCAAGGCCTTCTCCGATCGCGGCGTGAAGACCAACCTCACGCTCGTCTTTCAGCCGCTGCAGGCCATGATGGTCGCCAAGGCCGGCGCGTTTCTCGTCAGCCCGTTCATCGGACGCCTCGACGACGTCGCCGACAACGGCATGGACCTCATCCAGAACATCCGCCAGATCTACGACAACTACGGCTACAAGACCATGATCCTCGCGGCCAGCATCCGCCACCCCATGCACGTGGTCGACTGCGCCCTGGCCGGCTGCGACGTCGGCACCATGCCCTTCAGCGTCATCAGCCAGCTCCTGAAGCACCCCCTGACCGACATCGGCCTGAAGAAGTTCATCGAGGACTACCAGAAAGCGCTCGGCTAACCCCGGCACTCTCAGATCGTCGGAGCACCAAGCCCAGATCCGGACGCGCCTTCACGGAGTCCGGCTCGAGCGCTGCCGCGTCGGCAGGTGAGTTGGAGCCTGCCGGAATCCGTCGAGAGCACGCCGGCCGCCTCACACCTCGACCACGAAGTCAACCTCCACCGCCGCCCCCAGCGGCAGCGCCGGCACGCCCACCGCCGCCCGCGCGTGCTTCCCCGCCGCGCCGAAGATCTCCACCAGAAGATCACTCGCCCCGTTGGCGACCTTCGGCTGCTCCGTGAACCCGTGGTCGCACGCCACGAACACCCCGACCTTGACGATCCGCCTCACGCGGTCGATGGACCCCAGCGCCGCCTGTAACTGCGCGAGCCCGTTGAGCACGCACTGCCGGGCGCACCGCTGGGCCTGTTCCACGCTGACCGCGCTGGGCACCACCCCCGACGCCAGCAGCGCCCCGTCCTTCATCGGGATCTGACCGGCGACAAACGCCAGCCCCGCCTTTTCCGCCACCACCACCGGCACATACGACGCCACCGGCTTGGGGGCGGGGGGGAGTGTGATGCCGAGGTCGAGCAGCCGCTGCGAGGGTGTCGTCATGGTTTTGGTTTTCGTTAGGAATGGGTGAAGTTTACCCTTGGAATCGTTCCGAAGGACCGGTGCGCGGGGGGGGGGGGGGGGGGGGGGGGCGTTGGGCTTGGCACACTTCTGACCGCGTCGAGGCAGCGGGGGGGCGTCGAAGCCGAGTTGTCCACCCCAACAGGGTGCGGAGTCGCGCGAAAATCCGGTTCAAGTTCGGGTCCGGCCTGGAACCGGATAACCTTGACAGGCGAATCAGTGATCGTATCGTACCGATCCGCACCCGCAGCGCCTCGACCTGACCGAGTTCTCGGCGAACGCCTTTCCCGCCCTAATTCTCTTATACGGGATGATCCTCGCCGAACGGTTTCTTGATGCCCTGCGCGTGGGATGGTGGTCGATCGGCCCGCTCGGCATCCGCCGGGCGGTTCGTCGCTCCACCGAAACGCCGAGGCGCGTCGCCCCGGCGTGGTCGGAAGTCGGCCCCGGCCCGGGCACGCGTGCCCAGGCAGATGCATCGGGCCGCTTTCCGGTCTCGCGTCCGACGAACTGGGCACGTCGGCCGAGTCTCGCTCCCGTCCCGCATCGCCCTGAGGCATCACACCCCATGAATCAGCATCCGAAGCGCGGCTTCACCCTCGTCGAGCTGCTGGTGGTCATCGCGATCATCGCGTTGCTCATCGGCATCCTCCTCCCGGCCCTGAGCCGGGCCCGCAAGAACGCCCAGCAGATCAAGGACGGCACCCAGGTCCGGGCCGTGGTCCAGGCGCTCAACAACTTCGCCGCCAACAACCGCGGCAACTTCCCCCTGCCCTCGGTGCTCGACCGCTCCGGCATCACCGAGCCCTCGATCACCGCCGCCAACAAGCACCTCCAGGACCGCACCGGGGCCATCTTCTCGTTCCTGATCTTCGGCAACCTCCTCACCCCCGAGGGCATGGTGTCCCCGAACGAGATCGGCCGCGTCCAGGTGTTCTCCCAGTACAAGTACGAGAACGTGAACGTCGGGGGCATCACCAACCCCGATCTGGCGCTGTACGACCCCCGCTACAAGGGCAGCCCGCGCGACCACCTCGGCGCGTCGGCCGCGACCTTCAACGCGCCCCCGCCCGCCGGCGAGACCGCCGACGCCTCGCTCACCACCGAGATCTCCCACAACTCGTACGCGCACATGCTCACCGCGTACTCCCGCGCTTCCTACTGGACGAACACGGTCAACGCCTCGTTGCCGCTGGTCTCCAACCGCGGGCCCCGCTACGAGGCCCAGAACATCAACTACGCCACCGGCGGCAACTGGAGCGCGCTGATCGCTGACCAGGCCCCGCTCGACGTCCAGGGCATCCGCTCCGACGCCCAGCTCATCTACGGCCAGGGCGCCCGCTGGCAGGGCAACGTCGGCTACGCCGACAACCACGTGAACTTCGAGTCCGACCCCGACCCCGAGTCGGTCACGTACCAGACCCGCAACGGCACTGCGGTCGTCTCGAAGCGCGACAACCTTTTCGTGGACGAGAACGACGAGAACAACAACGTCCCGCCCTCCTCGCGCCGCAACGCCTACCTCCGCCAGTTCAGCTCCGGCGCCCCGCAGCCCGCCCCCACCGGCGCCACGAACTTCGACGACGAGCAGTGGGTCTGGGTCGACGGCAAGCCCAACTGAGTCTGTTCCGATGCCCCCGTTTCCAGCGTGGGCCATTGATGGGAAGACATCGGCGGGGCGCGACAGTGCCCCGCCGACCTTCACCGAATCACCAACCACCGTCTGATCCAAATCGGACCGTCTCACTCCGAACGCCGCGGATACGCGGGCGTTCCCAAGGAGCCAGATCCCCATGAAGACACACTCGCGTCCCACCGGCGACAAGCGCCGCGACACCGGGTTCACCCTGGTTGAGCTGCTCGTCGTCATCTCCATCATCGCGCTGCTCATCGGCCTGCTGCTGCCGGCTCTGGGCCGCGCCCGCAAGAACGCCCAGCAGATCAAGTGCGGCAGCCAAGTCCGCGGCCTCATGACCGCGTGCCACTCCTGGTCGCAGAACAACAAGGAGTCCTACCCCCGTCCCGACCTGCTGGACCCCCAGAACATCACCGAGCTGGCCGACAACACCCAGCGGGGCGGCAAGAACCGCACCGGTGCCATCCTCTCGGTGTTGATCTACAACAAGGTCATCACCCCCGAGGTCACCGTGAGCCCAGCCGAGGCCGACCCGCGCATCAGGGTCATCACCGAGGCCGAGTACGACTTCGGGCGCGTCGACAACATCGCCGCCGTCACCACCGACGAAGCCGTGCTGTCGTCCGTCGCATGGGACCCCGCGTTCCGCGGTTCGCCCAGCAACGACGAGGCCCGCGCACCCGACGGACCCTCCGGCACGTTCGTGCCAGAGGGTGTCGGCAACAACTCGTACGCCCACGCCGGCATCCCGCCCGGCTCCGACCGCATGCAGAAGTACTGGACCAGCGTCTCCATGGTCGCGACCACCGCGGTCTGGGGCAACCGCGGGCCGTTCTACGCCGACTCGGCCACCGGGGTCCAGCCCCGCAACGGCGTGGACTCGTCGTGGGACACCGTGCTCGATGAGAACACCAACTTCGCCGAAGCCCGCGGCTCGGCCTCCATGCTCATCCACGGCGGCAAAACCACTTGGGAGGGCAACATCGCTTACAACGACGGCCACGTGAAGTACGAGAACTCGGCTTCGCCGAAAGAGCTCGCCCTCACCTTCCAGGACCGCTCTTGGCCCGACAACCTCTTCGTCGACGAGAGCCAGCAGAACCGCTTCGTCGATTCGCTGCCCACCTTCGCGGATCGCGACAACGCCTACCTCCGCATCTGGCGCCGCGGCCTCCGCGCCAACAACCAGGACAACTCGATCGCCCGCATCCGTGCCAGCGAGTGGTACGACGGCAAGCCCTGATCGCGCCGGCGACGCACCCCCCGCTCAACCCCACGGGCCGGACACCTTGTCCGGCCCGTTTTCATTCTGCTTCAACGCTCCGCCCTCGGCTCATCCGGACGCACGCGCCCAGACCCGACCCGCCAGCACGCCGACGCGCCGGCTCAGCCTCACCCCGCCGCCGCTGAGAAACAGCCGCCGGCCCTCCTCGCGAAGCGCCGGCGCCCCCTCGCGCAGGTATCGCTCCAGGGCGCCGCGGCTGGGGAACTCGTAGCGGCACTCCACCCGCGTCGCGCCCGCCGAATCGG
>CAZDYM010000141.1:0-6790 GCA_964509325.1 uncultured Phycisphaeraceae bacterium | reverse complement strand
CCGACCTGTCTACGCCCGAGGGTGTGTACGCACGGCTGTTCGACGCCGCGGCGCCACGATCGGCGACGCCCGAGGAGTACGCGGCGATGCTGGCGGTGGTGGATTCCGCCTCGGAGGCGAGCCCCCGGGAGGCGCGGTGGGTGGTGGCGCGCTCGGTGCTCGAAAGGCGGCTCGGGAACAAGGGGCGGGCGGTGGAACTCGCGGAGCGGGCGGTGAAACTCGACCCCGCGAGCGCGATCGCGCGGTGCGCGTACGGGACGGCGCTGTTCGAGAACATCAACAACGTCGGGATGTTCTCGAAGATGAGCGTCGCCGGCGACGGGGAGGCGGCGTACCTGAAGGCGCTCGAGCTCGACCCGACGCTGACCGAGCCGCGGTTCGGGCTGGTGCAGTTCTACGCCAACGCGCCGGGCATCGCGGGCGGGAGTCTGAAAAAGGCGCGGCAGCACGCCCAGGCGCTGGTTGACCTGGGCGGTCGATGGGAGTCGAGCGGGCATTCGCTGCTGGCGATGGTGGCGGCGAAGGACGAGGACTGGGACGAGGCCGTCAAGCAGCACCGGCTGGCGTCGGAGAAGGCGACGACGGCGCGCGACAGGTCCGACGCGCTGGGGGCCCTGGGGCTCATGCTGGTGCGCGAGAAGAAGGATCCCGCGGCGGCGCTGAGCGTCGCGGACGAGGCCCGGGCGCTGGGGGTGGCGGAGGACACCACGGCGGACTTCGTCACGGGGCTGGCGCGTCAGCAGCTCAAGCAGTACGACCTGGCGGCGCCCGCGTTCCGCGAGGTGATCCGCAAGAACCCCGGCGCCGTGAACAGCCGCTTCGCGCTGGCCGAGTGCCTGGAGAAGACCGGGGACAAGGCCGGGGCGGCGTCGGTGTACGAGGAGTTCGCGTCGAAGTTCCCCAAGGACGGGCGGGCCGCGGACGCCGAAAGCCGGGCGAAGAAACTGCGCAAAGCGCTGAAGAAGTAGGTCGGTCCGGTCTGCGGTAGGCTGCGGGCGTGAAGTGGCTGCGCCGCGTGAACCCGTTCGCCTCGTTGCCCAACCCGAGGGAGGTGTGGGCGTGGGGCATGTACGACCTGGCGAACCAGTCGTTCACGCTGCTGATCACGACGGTGTTCTTCGCGATCTATTTCACCGAGCGGGTGGCGCCGGACCCGCGGCGTGGTGCCGTGCTGTGGGGGGTGTGCTCGGGGGTGACGAGCCTGATCATGATCCTGGCGGGGCCCCTGTTGGGGGCGGTGGCGGACTTTGGCGGGCACAAGAAGGTGTTCCTGATCTCGACCGGGTTGGGGTGCGCGCTGCTCACGTGCGCGATGGGGCTGGTGGGCCCGGGTGATGTCGCGCTGGCGATGGCGCTGTACATCGTCGCCAACGTGTGCTTCATGTCGGGCGACGGGTTCGTCAGCGCGTTCCTGTGCGAACTGACGACGCGGGAGACGGTGGGCAAGGTGAGCGCCATCGGCTGGACGATGGGGTATCTGGGGGCGCTGGTGTGCCTGCCGCTGGCGCTGATCGTGAGCCCGGGCATCCGGGTGGACCCGGCGACGGACACGGGGTTCCGGGTGGTGTTCGTGTTCGCCGGGGTGTGGTTCCTGGTGAACATGATCCCGACGATGCTGTTCCTGAAGGAGCGGAAGGCGCCCGAGCCCATGCCGCCCGGTGCGACGATCCTCACGATCGGTTTCCGGCGGGTGTGGGACAGTCTGCGGTCGATCCGGCGGTTCCCCGATCTGTCGCTGTACCTGGTGGTGTTCACCGTCTTTTCGTGCGGCATGACGACGTACATCGCGTTCGTGGGCGTGCTGGGCTCGCAGTACCTCAAGGGGGTCGAGCTGCTGGCGATGATCTGGGTGCTGGCGCTGGTGAGCGGGATCGCGGCGTACTCGGCGGGCCTGATCCAGGACCGGGCCGGGCACCGCGCCACGGTGACGGCGTCGCTGGGCATCTGGGTGCTGACTTCCGCGGCGGCGGTGGCGCTGCCGACGGCCCACGCGCCGTTCTGGCACGTGGCGCTGGTGGGGCTGGGCGTGGGCGTCGGGCTGGGCGCGACGGGGACCTCGGCGCGGGCGCTGGCGGGGTCGATGATCCCCGAGCACAAGACCGCCGAGTTCTTCGGGCTGCGCGGGCTGGCGTACATGCTCGCGGGGGTGATCGGCCCGCCGATCTACGGCGTGATCTCGGCGTCGCCCGGAGGCCAGCGGGCGGCGCTGGCGGTGGTGGGGGGGTTCTTCGTGCTGGGGATCGTGGGGATGCTCTTCATCGACCCGGGGCGCGGGCGCGCGGCGGCCGAGGCGTGGAAGGGGGGCTAAGAGCTCGGGGCGAGGGCCGCGGCTGGGGCTACGGTTCAGGTCGGCCCCGATCAGCCCTTTCTCTTGCGACGCTCGTGCATCTCCATCACGTCGTCGATGTGCTCCTGGGCCCAGCGGCACAGAGCGCCCAGCGGGTTGAGCAGCGTGCGGCCCAGCGGCGTGAGGCTGTACTCCACTTTCGGGGGCACCACGGGGTAGACCTTGCGTTCGACGAGTTTGTCGTGCTCGAGGTTGCGGAGCGTCTGGGTGAGCATCTTCTGGGACACGCCGCCGATCTCGCGCTTGAGTTCCCCGAAGCGCATGGTTTTCTTGTCGAGTTTGTGGATGATGAGGACGGTCCACTTGTCGGCGATGCGTTCGAGGATGATCTGCGAGGGGCACTTGGGGTTGAAGACGCTGGGCCCCTTGGGCGCGGGTGCTGCGGCGGCTCCGTTGGGCGACGGGGCCGCGAGCGAAGCGGGACGCGGGCCCGGCGAGGGGCTCTTCACCGAATCTTCAATCACCGGGATGGGCTTGCGGCGGGCTTTGAGTTGGGACATGCTGGCCTCGGGGCTGGGGGTGGGGCTGGGGGGGGCTGGGGGTTGGGGCTGGGGGTTGGGGGCTTGAGAGGGAGCGGGGTTCCGTCCGGGCTCTCACCTTTGGTCACCGATGAGTGACTACATGACCGAGCGGTGTGTAGTCTCGGATGCTGGATGATAGGCCTATGTTTCACCCCCTGTCACCACGGGGAACGAACGGGCGTCCGAACCCGCGACACTCTCGAAAGGACCACCTGCCATGCGGAATCTCCAAGGGAAGACGGCGCTGATCACCGGGGGAACCAGCGGCATCGGGCGCGCCACGGCGACCGCCCTCGCCGAGGCGGGCGTGAACGTCGTCATCACCGGTCGGCGCGCCCCAGAGGGCGAGGCGGTGGTGGCGGAACTGAAAAATCGCGGGGTGAAGGCCGCGTTCGTCAAGGGCGATGTGACCGACGAGGCGCACGTGAAGAACGCGGTGGAGACCGCCGTGGGGCTGGGCGGCGGGCTTCACTTCGCGTTCAACAACGCGGGCGTGGAGGTCACCGGGCCGATCGTCGAGGCGACGGTGGATCAGTACCGGCGGTGCTTCGACGTCAACGTGCTGGGGGTGCTGCTGAGCCTGAAGCATCAGATCCCGGCGATGCTGAAGAACCCGGGGGGCGGCGGGGGCAGCATCGTGAACAACGCCTCGATCGCGGGTCGGATCGGGATGGCCGGCGCGGGGGTGTACATCGCCAGCAAGCACGCGGTGATCGGGCTGACCAAGACCGCCGCGATGGAGGTCGCCAAGCAGAACATCCGTGTGAACAGCGTGTCGCCGGCGGCGATCGAGACGGCGATGTTCGACCGCTTCACGGGCAACCGCAACCCGGACGCGCTCAGTTACATGACGGGTTTGCACCCGATCGGTCGCACCGGGCTGCCGCATGAGATCGCCGCCCCGGTGCTGTTCCTTTTCAGCGACGACGCGTCGTTCATCACCGGGCACGACCTGCTGGTGGACGGCGGGTTCTGCGTGCCGTGATGGAGCGGTCGTTCAGGCGTGCAGGCGTCAAGGCATCATGGCACCGGAGTACGCCGGGGATCGGCGGGGCCCCGGGCAAGCACTCGATCGTTTTTTCACGTTCATCTTTCCGCACCTTCGCACCGAATCCCTTCCCATGAACACCATCGCTCCCTCGGCTCTGACTGAAGCGCTCCGTTGGCGGTACGCCGTGAAGAAGTTTGATCCTGCGCGGAAGGTGTCCGCGGAGGTGTGGTCGGCCCTGGAACAGTCGCTGGTGCAGGCGCCGTCGTCGTTCGGCCTGCAGCCGTGGAAGTTCGTGGTGATCACCGACCAGAAGGTGAAGGACCAGTTGCCGGCGATCTCGTGGAACCAGACGCAGCCCAGGGACTGCTCGCACATGGTGGTTCTGGCGGCGCGGAAGGGGATGGGCGCGGCGGACGTCGAGCGGTACGTGAAGCGGATCATCGAAGTGCGCGACATCCCGGGCGACCCGATGCGCGGCTACAAGGACATGATGCTGGGGATGGTGAACTCGATGCCGGCGGCGGACCTGGACAACTGGGCGGCCAGGCAGGCGTACATCGCGCTGGGCTTCCTGATGGAGGCGTGCGCGGTGCTGGGCGTCGACGCGTGCCCGATGGAGGGCATCGTCGCGCCGGAGTACGACAAACTGCTGAAACTGCCCGAGATGGGCTACACCGCCGTGGTGGGCTGCGCGGTGGGCTACCGGGCGTCGGACGACAAGTACGCGGCGTACCCGAAGGTGCGGTTCAAGACCGACGATGTGATCGTGCGGGTGTGACCCCCGGCGGGCCCGGGGAGTGGGGCCGCGCCGGCGTGGTTGAGTTCCGGCTGGCCGGGCCGCACGCACGCGGGGCGACCGGCGCCCTTTCCCGCCTTCCCGCTTCACCGCGTGCGTGAGCGCCACCGATGCCCGACCTTTTCACCCCGCTGAGTCTCGGTCCGAGCACGCTTCCGAACCGGGTGCTGATGGCGCCGCTGACGCGCTGCCGCGCGGAGCCGGACGGCACCCCGGGGGAGCTCGCGGCCTTGTACTACTCCCAGCGTGCCTCCGCCGGGCTGATCATCAGTGAAGCCACGTGCATCGAGCCCCGTGCCCACGGGTATCCCTTCGTCCCCGGCATCTACACGGCGGACCACGTCGAGGGCTGGCGGCGTGTGACGCGTGCCGTGCACGACGCGGGCGGGCGCATCTTCTGCCAGTTGTGGCACGTGGGGCGGTACAGCCACCCGGACTACCAGCCCGATGGGTCGGCGCCGGTGGCGCCCAGCGCCGTGAACCCCGGCGGGACGTGCCGCACGCTGTCGGGGCCCAAGCCCCGGGTCACGCCTCGGGCGCTCGAACCGGCGGAGATCGCCGGGATCATCGAGGACTACCGGCGCGCGGCGCGGCGCGCGTTGGAAGCCGGGTTCGACGGCGTGGAACTCCACGGGGCCAACGGCTACCTCCCCGAGCAGTTCCTCCGCGACGGGACGAACCTGCGGAGCGACCGCTACGGCGGGTCGCTGGTGAACCGTTCGCGGTTCATGATCGAGGCCGCCGAGGCGATCATCTCGGTGTGGGGCGCGGGGCGTGTCGGGGTGCGGCTGTCGCCGGCGGGCCAGCACGGCGGCGTGGGGGATTCGGACCCGCGCGCCACCTATTCGCACGTCGTGCGCGAGCTCTCGCGGCTGGGCGTGGTGTACCAGCACATCATGGAGCCGTGGGGGCCGCGGGATCTTCAAGGACTCACGGCGGATGTGTTCCGCCCGCTGGTCAGCGGGGTGCTGGTCACCAACGCGGGGTTCACCTTCGAGAAGGCGACGCGGTACGTGCGCGAGGGGATCGCCGACGCGGTGGCGTTCGGAAAGTTGTTCATCTCGAACCCGGATCTGCCGGAGCGGTTCCGGCGAGCCGGGGCGTCGGCGGCGCTGACAGCGTGGGATGAATCGACGTTCTACACGGCGGGTGCGGCGGGGTACACGGACTATCCGAGTCTGTCGGGGTAGTGTCGGCGTGCGGGCGTGGCGGGGCGCCGGCCGGCCGCATGGAGCGTGCGGCACGCCCTACCCTTGTCCCCTATGGCCTCGGGCAAGGACAAGAAACCCAACGAGCCGGAGATCACCAACCGGCGCGCCTACCACGAGTACCACATCAGCGAGACGCTCGAGGTGGGCATGGTGCTCGTGGGCACGGAGGTCAAGAGCATCCGGGCCGGGCGGGCCTCGCTCGCGGAGGGCTGGGTGAAGGCCGAGCTCTCCCCGCCGAGGCTGGTGCTGATGGGCCTGCACATCGATGAGTACACGGCGGCGGGGCGCGGGAACCTGCAGCACCGGCCCACGCGGACGCGGGTTCTGCTGGCCCACGCCCGCGAGGTGCGCCGGCTTCACGCCAAGGCGCAGGTCAAGGGATTCACGCTCGTGCCGCTGAAGATGTACTTCAAGGGCGGGCGGGTGAAGTTGCTGGTGGGCGTGGGCGAGGGCAAGAAGTCCCACGACAAGCGCGAGACGCTGAAGAAGAAGGACGCGCAGCGCGACATGGCCCGCGCGATGTCGCGCCGGCTGTGACGGCGTTGACCCCTGCCCCGGGGGTGGGAGGGGGTGCGAGGGAGGGGGTGCGAGGGAGGGGGTGCCAGGGAAAGGGGGACGAGGGATTCCGGGTGACGGGTTCGGGTGGAGCGTTCGGGGTGGGCGTCCGGCGCGCGTGGCCGCGCGTCGGGCCTGACGCTCGATCCGCGAGCGCCGGTTGATTCGCTCTGCGCTTACGGAGTGTCCGCGGCGAGCCGGGGCGATCCCCGCCGCATCGCCCGTGCCATCGAGATGAACATCAGGGCGGCCGTCGCGCTCATCGCCGTGAGGATCAGGAAGGTCCACGAGCCCAGGGCGGGGACGGTGAGGGTGGTGGCGCCGAGGGCGAGGGCCCCGCCGGCGTAGAGCATCGTGCCCAGGAAGGGC
>CAZDYM010000140.1:0-6859 GCA_964509325.1 uncultured Phycisphaeraceae bacterium | reverse complement strand
AACCCGTCATTATCGGCGCTCGACGCCTTGGCCTTGCCGCGCCGTTCCCCGCACCGAGCATTCGTTGCGAAGGGCCCCGGTGCTGCATCCGCAGGGCCCCGGGCAGATATTGGGAACACGCCGCCGGCTGATCCAAACCTCTCACCACGCCGGGCAAGCACCGAACGCACCCCGGATTCGTCCGAACGCCCCCGATGCGCCGATAGGCCCAAGACGGGCTCGCTGGGAGCCGGATCGCTTGACAGACCCGCTCCGGCAAAGTCTGATAAGGCTCGCGTTAGGACACGACAGGTCGACCGGGCCCGCTTCGGGCCCCGTTCGGAGGATCCTCATGGGGTGTGCCAAGAAGAGTCGGCGGAACCGGGTAGCGCTGCACGCGGCGGCGGCGGGGGCGGCGTTCGCCGCGGCCCTCCCCGCGTGGGCCCAGAACGACCCCACCCGCCAACTCGAACGGGCCATCCGATCCGCCGATCAGTCGTGGCGTCTCATGGTTGACCCCAATCTGGCGGTCACCGAACGCTCCCAACTCGATGTCGGAGGCTCGTTCTCGTTCTTCTTCCTCAACCTCAACGACAGCGACGGCAACCACCGCCGACTCCTCCAGCCGGAGTTCCAGCTCTACGGGCGGGCGTCCATCGACGGCGTGCACAACTTCTTCGTCCGCGGGCGGTTCCAGTACCGCGACTTCTCCCCGGGCGACAGTTTCGACGGCCGCGGCGACCGCTGGACCACCCCCTTTCTGGACCGGTACGTCTACGAGTACGACCACGCCGCCAGCGTCCGGGCGTACCAGGGCCAGAACCCCGATTGGAACTTCAACCTGAAGGTCGGACGCCAGTTCGTCGACTGGGGCGAGGGTCTGGTGCTGTCCGAAGCGCTGTACTCGGTCCGGCCCACGCTGACGCTCGGACGCTGGAGCATCGAGGCCCTCGCGGGCGTCACGCCCGCCGACCGCAGCATCACCGACTTCGATTCCACCCGCGCCGGCTTCGACGACGACACCAAGCGGGGCTACTTCGGCGGCTCGGTCGCCTACCGCTTCGAGAACGCCAACAAACTGTTCGGCTACTTCCTGCACATGCAGGACTTCAACGACGACGGCGACCCGCGCGACTCGTTCGCCCCCCTCAACCTGGGCGATGTCGACTTCGAGTACAACGCCAACTACGCCGGCATCGGCTTCGAGGGTACCGTCGGCCGCAGCTTCGTCTGGCTCGGGGAGGCCGTCTACGAGTTCGGGTCGAACCAGTCCGACCCGCTCCAGGGCGAACAGAGTTCCGAGGACATCTCCGCGTGGGCCGGGCGCCTCATGGGCACCTACCTCTTCCTCGACCCCTGGCAGACCCGCCTGCAAGGCGAGTTCCTCATCGCCAGCGGCGACGACGACCGCCTCACCACCACCTCCGGGACCATCGGCGGCAACCGCCCAGGCACCGACGACAACGCCTTCAACTCCCTCGGCTTTGTCAACACCGGCCTGGCCTTCAGCCCCACCCTCAGCAACCTCATCACCTTCCGCCTCGGCCTCGCCTCGTTCCCCTTCAACTCCGTCCGCGCTTTCGAGCAGCTCCAGCTCGGCGTCGACTTCCTCGTCCACAGCAAGTACGACGCCGACGCCCCGATCGAGGAGCAAACCACCGACGATTCCTACCTCGGCTCCGAGGTCGACTTCTCCGTCAACTACCGCATCACCTCCGACCTCGCGGCGATCTTCCGCTACGGCGTGTTCTTCCCGGGCGAGGCCATCGCCACCGAGACCGAGGCCCGCCACTTCATCTTCACGGGCTTCACGCTGTCGTTCTGAGCGCCGTCCACCGCGGAGCACGCGGAAGCAGGGCCGAGGGCGCCCGAGCCCCTGGCCGAGACCCGAATCCCGCTGCGGCCCCCTGATTCTTGATGCTCACCTTTCGCTCCCCGCCTTGATCCACCCATGCGACGCCCACTCCCCATCGCCCGTCCGACCGCCGCGGCACTCGTGATCGCGCTGTCGCTCCCCGCCTGCCAGCGCTCGATGGTCCGCGACGCTTTGGACATCGATTCCGTCAAGGCCGATCCCCAGTCGGCCCAGCTCGACTTCTGGCACTCCTTGCCGGGCAAGAGCGCCGTCAGCAACAACGAGGGGCTGCACGGCCTTCTCCTCTTCGCCGACGGGAGCGATCCCAGCACGAACTACGACCAGCGCTTGGCCCTGGCCAAGGAGCGCGGCTGGGTGCCCGACACGTTCAACGAGCCGGGCGACATGGTCATGCAGCGCGGCACCCTCGCGAGGGCCGTCGCCGTCGCCACCGGCATCAAGGGCGGCGTGATGATGCGGCTCACCAACTCCCACGGCCGATACGCCGCCAGGGAACTGCAGTACCTCGGCATCATGGGCGAGAGCACCGAGCAGCAGGCCATCAGCGGGCTGGATTTCGTCGGCGTGATCTCCAAGGTGCAGGACTACCAGGCCATGGAAGCCGCCCGGGCCGCCTCGGGCGGCAAGCCGGTGCGCTCCGCCATCCCGCCCCGCGAGCAGAACAACCCCGAGAACGCCGCCCCCGACGCTTCCTCCAACGCCTCCCCGGGCGACACCCCGGCCACGCCGCAGACCCCCACCCCCGACCCTGCCGAGCAGGTGGCCCCGCCGGCACCCGAGCCCAACCCCGCGTAAACGGGTCCCCCGCCCAACTCTCGACGGGTCCGCACCGTCGGACGACCAGAAGCCCACGCCGCGTCCCGGCGTGAGACCCAGAACCCACCCCGCCCCGCCCAGGAATCATGGAGGAGACCAGGGCCCCCCAACCCCCGACGCCCACCAGCGCCGCCCCCACGCCGGCGGCCCCGGCCAGGAACCGCGCCGAGCTGATGGCCCGCGTGCAGTGGGGGATCGGGCTGCTCGTGACGCTCGTCGTCATGGCCCTGTGGCCCACCGGGCTGCTGCGCCGCCTCGAGTTCCCGCTCCTCGACGAGTACATGCAGCGGTTCTTCGACGCCGCTCCCCTGCCCGCGAACGACCTGTGCCTGGTCATCATCGACGACGACACGCTGGACAACACCAAAAGGTGGCCCTGGCCGCGCGACATGCAGGCCCGCGTGATCGAAGAGTTGCGGCTCGGCGGCGCCAAGGTCATCGCGCTGGACTTGCTCCTGAACACCCCCGAGCCCGGCCCGCGGTACGAGCCGTGGGTGGACGTCACCCGCGCGCCCTCGCTGAACGCCTCCGGCGCGGAAGCGCCCGCCGCGCCGGGCGGCAAAGCCGAAGCGTTCCGGGGCATCTTTCCCGATGCCGCCTACGCCGAGGCCATGAAGCGCCACGGCATGGTCGTGCTGGGGGCCGAGTTCCCGTTCATCGAAACCGAGTCCTCGAAAGTTGCGGCGTCAAAGGACCCGCGACCGCGCGAATCCAAGTTCCCCAGGGTGTACGAGGCCCTCAAGGCCGACCCGACGCTGACCTTTGACCAGCTCAAGCAGCGGCTGCTCCGCCCCGAGGATCAGGCGGTCAACGAGGGCCCGCAGATCGACAACCTGCGCCGCGACGCGGCCGCCGCGTTGACCCTGCTGGCCCGCCGCGACCGGCTCTCCATCCCGGTGCGGGGCGACCCCGATTCGTGGCTCGCCACGCGCTCCCCCGACCTGCCCGCCCCCGGCATCTTCGAGGCCGGCGCCGTCATCGGGAGCGTGACCGCCACGGGCACGGGCGACGACGACGGCATCGTCCGACGCATGCCCCTGTGGGTGCGCCACGACGACCGCCTCTACCCGACCCTCGGGCTGGCCGCGTCCGCCGCCTTCCTCGGGGTCCCGGTCGAGCAGCTGCGCGTCGAGCCCCGGTACACGGTCATCCCCACCCCGCGCGGCGACATCCGCCTCGAGATGCACCACGCCGACCTCTCGGGCCATCCGAGGACCGGAGGGCTGTTCTATCTTGCCTGGCCCACCGGTGAGGGCTCCCACCGCCAGTTCAGCCCGGGAAAGCACCTCGCGGAGCCCGAGCCCGTCGCCGCGCGGAACTCCAGCGGCACGCCCGCCCGCCCGGACGAGTGCGTTGACGACAGCCGGCTCCCGCCCGCCGGGGACGAGATCAGCCTGGGCTCCGTGTACGAGCCCGCGCTCGTTGAGGCGCGCATCAAGAAGAACATCGAGGACACCGACCGACTCCTCATTCAACTCCAGGAGGCGGGCGGTCGCAGCGGCGTCGGCCTGATCGAGGAGCCCGTGCCGACCTACGCCGAACGGTCCAACGCGCTCATCCGCACGCCCCTGGACGATCCGTCGTGGCGCCCCATGCTGGAACAGCACCTGGGGCGGCTCCGCGCCAACGCGCAGGCCGCGGCGGGCTACGCCGAAGCCCTGCGGGCCACGCCGAACCTCACCCCGGACGAGTCCGAGATGCTGCGGATCTGCGAGCAGTTCGCGTCAACCGCCAAACTCGTGGACCGCGAGGTCAACTGCGGGCTCGAACGGATCACCCGCCGCCGAGACCTGATCCGCAACCGCGTCTCGGGGAAACTCTGCCTGATCGGATGGAACGCCGTGGGCTCGATCGCCGATTTCGTGCCCACCAGCATCGACGTGAAGACCCCGGGCCCCTATCTGCACGCCGCCATCATCAACTCGATCCTGACCGGGCACCAGAAGCTGGTCAGCGCCCCGGCGGTGACGCTGACCGGTCTGGCGTCGATCCTTCTCATGGGCGTCATGGGCACCCTCGCGGGGGTCCGGCTCGGGGTCATCGTCAGCCCGCTGGCGCTCCTGGCCGTCGGGTGCGTCTGGGCCGTCGGCGCCGGCGTGCTCATCTTCGACCGCTGGAACAGCGTCTCCGCCTTCGCGTCGCCGCTTCTTGCCGGGGGGCTGTCCTGGCTCGCCGTGCTCCTGCACCGCCTGCTGGTCGAGCAGCGCGGCCGCAAGCAGACCGAGGCCCGCTTCCGGTCGTACGTCTCGCCCGACGTCGTTGACATCCTGGTGAACAACCCCGACCTGCAGAGCATGGCCCCGCAGCGCCGCGAGCTCACCATCATGTTCTCCGACGTCGCCAACTGGACCACCCTCACCGAGCGCCTCGGCACCGAGGGCATCTTCGAGTTCCTCAGCACCTACCTGGGCGAGATGACGGACATCATCCAGAAGAACAAGGCCACCCTCGACAAGTACCTCGGCGACGGCATCATGGCCTTCTGGGGCGCCCCCATCACCGACCCCGACCACGCCAAAAACGCCGCCAGGGCCTGCGTCGAGATGCTCGACCGCCTCGACGAGATGAACCGCACCGGCGGCTTCGGGGCCGCGGGAAGCATCGAGGTCCGTTTCGGCATCGCCACCGGAGAGGTCAACGTCGGCGACTTCGGCAACCCACCCCACAAATCCGCCTACACCGTCATCGGCGACGCCGTCAACCTCGCCGCTCGACTCGAGTCCTCCAACAAACAGTTCGGCACCTCGATCCTCATGACCAAGAGGGTCGTCGAACTCTCCGGCAGCACCCTGCTGTTCCGACCCATCGGCCGCATCGTCGTCAAGGGCAAGACCGAGTACGAAGAGCTGTACGAACTCATCGGCGACCGCAAGCCCAAGGGCGACCGCACCGCCGAGTGGATCGAGACAACCATCAAAGCCGTCGCCGCCTACCAAGCCGGCGATCTCGACCACGCCCAGCGGCTCTTTTCCACCCTCCACGACGACTTCGGCGATACCAAACTCGCCAAGCTCTATCTCCACGGCATCGAGGAACTCCGCCAAACCGGCATCCCCCCGGGCTGGGAGGGCACCCTCGTGCTGACAGAAAAGTAGCCCGACCGTACACTGCCTCCCGACCTGCCCGCCTTCTCGTCCTTCCGTCCTTCGCCCCGCGGCGTCCCGACCCTCAACCGGACGCCCGAACGCACCACAGAGGCCGACCATGAAGCGTGATTGGCGTCTTCCGATCTTCGTCACCGGGTTCACGCTCGCCGCCGTGCCGGCACACCTCGCTCTGGCCGCGCGACCGATGGAGCGCACGCTCCAGGACGCGCCCACGCCGTCGCAGCAGCCCGTCGCCGCCGCGGCGGGAACCGCCCAGCCGACCCAGAACCGCGCCGTCATCGTCAGCGTCGAGGGGACCGTGCGGGTCCGACCCGACGCGGGGTCGCCCTGGGCCCCTGCCCAGGTCGGCGCCGTCGTGCCCCCCGGCGGCCAGTTCCAGACCGGCGTCCGCAGCAAGGTCGTCGTCCGCATCGGTGAGAACCAGGTCGTCACCATCGACCGCCTCGGCACCGCCACCCTGGACCAGGCCGTCAAAGACGCCGACAACGTCGACCGCACCGAGATCGATCTGCCCTACGGCCGTCTCAACTTCAACGTCACCTCCACCCAGGCCGCCAACGACTTCAAGGTCAAGGCGCCGGGAACCACTCTCGCCGTCTCGGGAACGGGCGGCGGCGTCGAGGTCACCGGCGGGCAGCCCGTCCAGGCCTTCGGCGCTCCCGACAACACCGGAACCTTCTCCGTCACCTACGACGACGGAACCACCGGCACCATCAACGACGACGGCACCACCACCTCCGAATCCCCCGCACCCGCCCAGGTCGATCTCGGCACCACCACCCTCGACACCGGAAACTCCAGCGCTCGCGAGGGCGACGAGACCCAGGTCGTCAACCGGAACACCGGCGGCGGCGAGGCCGTCCAGCAGGCCACCAGTTCCAACGTCGCCACCGGCGGCACGGGCGGGAACACCGGCGGTGAGAACCCGCCACCACCTCCCCCGCCTCCACCCCCACCCCCGCCGCCGCCTCCTCCTCCTCCACCCCCGCCCCCGCCTCCCCCTCCGCCTCCTCCGCCCCCGCCCCCGGATGGCGGCGGCCCGCCACCCCACGCCGGGATCAACTTCACCACCCGCTTCCTC
>CAZDYM010000139.1:297-6874 GCA_964509325.1 uncultured Phycisphaeraceae bacterium | reverse complement strand
ATCGGGGTTCTGATGGTGAAGTTGTGGAGGAAGGGGTGACGGGGCGTGGGGAGCCCGCAGCCGGGCCGGGATGAATCCGTGGCACGCACCCGGTCGAAACCGCTGCCAACGACTCGCTCGGCACGGGTAGCATGGTGCTGCCTCGCGTGTCGCCTCTATTCGCACCCACGCCGGCGCTGTGGATTCCCTCGAGTCGGGGTCCCGGCGCGGCCAGGAGTCCGTGACCCATGTCAAACCGTGTGATTCTGGCGTCGGCCGTGATCGTGGCCTGCTCGCTCCCGATGTGGACCGCGCGGGCCGAGGAGCCGAAGGCGCCGGCGCCGTCCGCCTCGGCGGCGTCGGGCGTGGTGGAGTTTGACTTCGCGGACATGAAGGGCGTGAACGGGGTGTCGTTCTTCGCGGACTCGGCGCTGGAGCCCATCGTCGGTTTCGGCGGCGGGGTGGCGGGCAAGGTGAAGTGGAACCCCGCGGACCCCAAGGCGGTCAGCGGCGAGATCACCATGCCGACCACGGCGCTCAGGACGCCCAACAAGGGCATGGACGACGCGATGCACGGGGCGGACTGGCTGAACGCCGAGAAGCACCCGACGATCGCTGTGAAGATCAAGTCGATCAAGGACGCGAAGCCCGGCGCCAACGGGGTGATGGACCTGACGGCGGTGGTGGACCTGTCGCTGGCGGGGACGACCAAGGAGATGACGATCCCGATCGCGGCGACGTACATGCCGGGGCGTCTGGCGGACCGGACGGGTGGTCGCGTCAAGGGCGACCTGCTGGTGCTGCGGACCAACTTCTCGCTCAACCGCAGCGACTTCGGGATCAAGGCCGGGCAAGCGACCGAGGTGGTGGCGGAGACAATCGAGATCCGGGCGGCGATCGCCGGGGCTCGGAAGGAAGGCTGAGCGGCGGATGGCCGGGTGCCGCTGACCGGTCCTCAGGTCAGTGCCGATGGTCGGAAGACCCCGGCCGGCCATGATGCGAAGCCCGGCCCGCACTGTCCCGAGGACGGGTCAGTCGCACACGGACTCGGCGCGGCATGCGGTGTGTGGATCGAACCATGAAGGGACCACCGGGCCGGAGGCGGCGCGGCGGTCCTTTGCTTGCGGGGTTGGTGCTCGGCGCCGGCCTGGTCGGGTGCGAGCGGCGCGCCGAACCGGGCGGTGGGCCCCGGACGGAGGGAGTCGCGGCGTCGCCCGCGCCCCCGGCGGAGCGTGCGCGGCGCTACGCGGTGCTGCCGCGCGGGGAGGCGGCGGTGGTGTCGTTCGCGTTCCCCGAGCCCCTGCAGGAGTACAAAGGCGAGGCGAAGGACGTCAGCGGGGAACTGACGATCGGCGAGGACCTGTCGGTGGCGGGCCTGCGCGGGTTCATCGAGGTCAAGACGGCGTCGGTCACGCTGGGCGACCCGGAGATCGATTCGAACGCGCACTCGGCGATGTTCATGAACGTCGAGAAGCACCCGGTGTCGCGGTTTGAGATCACGGGCATCGAGGGCGCCGGCGGCGGCGGGGACCCGGGGGGGCGGGTGGACCCAGGGGGGCGGGTGGGCGCGGGGGGGCCGGTGTCGTTCGTGATGGTGGGGGACTTCTCGCTCAAGGGTCACACGATCCCGATCCGGGTGCCGGCGTCGCTGGAGGTGGTGGGGGAGGCGGGAGCGGGCGCGCCCGAGCGGCTGCTGCTGCGGGCGGCGTGGGAGATCAACATCCTCAAGCCGTTCGGGATCCCGGGGCCCTCGACGGGTGAGGCGGCGGAGCGGGTGGTGTTCAGCGCGGCGATCGGGCTGGGGCCGGCGCGGTGAGAGGCGCGTCGGGCGGCTGTCGGCCCGATGGCGCGCGGCGTTGAGGAAGAAAACGGGGCCGGACCCGCTCGGGCCCGACCCCGTGTTGAGGTGGTGAGACTGAGTGCCTCACGGCATGTCGGCGCGAGTTCCTCGGGGGCTCAGTTGCTGGTGCGTCCGAAGTTGCCGAGGAACAGGACCAGGTCGTTGGTGTTGACGGCGAGGTCGCCGTCGAGGTCGCCGTAGAAGATGTCGAAGAACGAGCCGATGCGGAACTCGACGCCTTCCTGGAGTTCGATGGTGGTGCGCTGCGGCAGGGCGCCCGGGGCGCGGACTTCGAGGATGTAGGTGCCGTCGGGGGAGTCAAAGTCGACGGAGAAGGTGTTGGGCTCCGTCTGGACGGGCCCCCACTCGATCTTGGTGAAGTTGAGCGAGAGGGATTCCATCGGTCTCCCGTCGTTGGCGGAGCCGTCGGCGGGGTAGAGGCTGAGGGTCACGGCGCCGGGGATCGCGACGTTGGGGTTCAGGGTGCCGGTGACGCCGCGGCTGAACAGGCGGAACGAGAGGTCGTCCTCCCCCTGGTCGCAGGGGTCGATGAGCGGCTGGATGAAGCCGCCGCCGGCGCCGCGCTGCATGGCGGGGCAGACCTGGAGGGGCCGGCGGCCGGCCCAGCGGAAGTCCTCGACGTTGTTGGGCTGCACGCTCAGGGCGTCGATCTCGGAGATCTGGAGGAAGTAGTGCTGCGGGGCGGTGGGCGTGCCGTTCTGGGTGAAGGGGGTGGGCAGCTTGGCGCTGAGGTAGTAGATGGGCCGCTGCTGGTTGGTGCCCGGGATGAACTCGCAGGACTTGCCGACGAGTTTGATCTGATCGGGGATCACGCAGGCCACATAGACGGGCTGCGGGAAGGGGCGGCAGGTGTTCTGGGGGTCTTCGCGGTAGATCGCGATGTAGAACGGGCGCTGGGCCTGGGCGGTGGTGCTGAGCCAGCCCCACCAGCCGATGCGGTTGATCGGCCCGGGCTTGGTGCACAGCCAATCGTCGATGGCCACGGCGGGGGAGGGCTGCGGGGCGGAGCAGCTGATGACGCGGCTGGTGAACGTCGCCCGCGGCGGGGTGTAGCGCTGGTCCCACTTGAAGCTCGGGAACGGGAGCGGGACCGGGTTCGGGAGCACCTGGGCGGTGACGCCTGCGGTGACGCCGAGCGTCGCGAAGATGCCGACCAACTTGGAAAGAATCGTCCTCATGGCTTTCTCCATTCTCTCTTTGCGGCGTGGGAGGGGTCTTGCGTCGATCGCGCCGGGCACGCCGCGGCCCGGTGATCAGTCCACACTGGTTGCACTTCCTCGATGGTGTACACACCCAATCGAGCCTCACCACCGATCAAGTCAGGCTCACGAAGGGGCCTTGGGGTGGGCCTGACTCGGGGCCCGGTCGGGTGGCTCGAGGGGAGCCGAATTGTTTGCCCAGCTCAGGACGGTCGGGGCGATTGGTGAGGGCCTGATCGTGTCCGACCGGCCACCATGCCCTGACCCCGGGAATGTCCGATACGCGTGGAGGGTGGGCAAGCAGTTCCGAAAAAGAAACTGCATCCGCGGTGCAAGTGACTGCGCAGGCTGGACTTGCGGTTGAAGCATGCGGCTGGAGAATCCTCAAGCGCGTGATTGAAAATCGTGTATGGCGCCCCGGCGCGGGCCGGCTGATCGGGGTATTCTCGTTCCCTCTGGCGCTGCGGGGGCGCTGGGAGGGCCGGCGGGTCTTGGGCCCGGAGCGTCCGGTGAAGGCGACGGATGCTCCGTCGTCCACGGGCCGGTCCGGTGCGGTTTCAGGATTGAGATTCAACATCATCAGCAGGAGTGTTCCATGCCGTCCGCCATCACGATGTCCAATGGCCGCCTCGACGTTCCTGACCAGCCCATCATCCCGTTCATTGAGGGCGACGGGACGGGGCCCGACATCTGGCGGGCGAGCGTGCGCGTGATGGACGCGGCGGTCGCGAAGGCGTACGGGGGGAAGCGCCGGATCAGTTGGCAGGAAGTCCTCGCGGGCGAGAAGGCGTTCAACACGACCGGCAACTGGCTGCCCGAGGAGACGCTCGGGGCGTTCCGACGGTACCTGGTGGGCATCAAGGGCCCGCTGACGACGCCGGTGGGAGGCGGCATCCGCTCGCTGAACGTGGCGCTGCGGCAGATGCTGGACCTGTACGTGTGTCTGCGGCCGGTGCGTTGGTTCCAGGGCGTGCCCTCGCCGGTGAAGAGGCCGGGCGACTGCGACATGGTGATTTTCCGTGAGAACACCGAGGACATTTACGCGGGGATCGACTTCGCGGCGGGCTCGGCGGAGGCGCAGCTGGTCCTTGACATGCTCGCGGAAAAGCTGCCCAAGGAGTTCGGGAAGGTTCGGTTCGGCACCGGGGCGAAGGGGCGTGAGTGGGGCTCGGCGATCGGGCACGCGGAGCGGTACGAGGGGGTGCAGGTCGGCGTGGGCATCAAGCCGGTGTCCCGGGCGGGGTCGGAGCGGCTGGTGTGGTCGGCGATCGAGTACGCCCTGAAGAACGGGCGGCGGAGCGTCACGCTGGTTCACAAGGGCAACATCATGAAGTTCACGGAAGGGGCGTTCAAGGACTGGGGTTACGCGCTGGCGAAGGAGCGGTTCCGCGACAGCATCGTGACGGAGCGCGAGTCGTGGATTCTCGGCAACCGGGAGGCCAACCCGGCGCTAAGCGCCGAGCAGAACGCCCGCATGATCGGGCCCGGCTGCGGCGTGCTGGCCCCCGCGCAGCTGGGCAGGATCGTCAAGGAAGTCGAGGGGGTCATGAGCGCCATCTGGTCGAGCCACGGCGACGGGAAGTGGAAGTCCAAGCTGATGATCAAGGACTCGATCGCGGACATCACGCTGCAGCAGGTCCTGACGCGCCCGAAGGACTTCGACGTGATCGCCACGCTGAACCTCAACGGCGATTATCTGAGCGACGCGCTGGCCGCGCAGGTCGGCGGGATCGGGATCGCCCCCGGCGCGAACATCAACTATGTCACGGGGCACGCCATCTTCGAGGCCACCCACGGGACCGCCCCGAAGTACGCCAACCTCGACCAGGTCAACCCGGGCTCGGTCATCCTCTCCGGCGAGATGATGCTGCGGTACATGGGCTGGACCGAGGCAGCTGACCTGATCATCAAGGGCATGGACGGTGCGATCTCGGCGAAGACCGTCACGTACGACTTCCACCGGATGATGGAGGGCGCGACGAAGGTGAAGTGCTCGGAGTTCGGGGACGCCGTGATCAAGTGGATGGGGTGAAGAGGGCCCGGGCGGCGCGCCCGCGCGTGCGGTCGGGAGGCGACGGCGACGCCGGGGCCGCTCACCCGCCCCCGACCAGCGTCACCACTTCGAGGCGGTCTCCCTCGGAGACGACGTGCTCGGCGTGACGGCGCTTGGGCACCAGGGCCTTGTTGACCTCCACCGCGGCGGGCTGCCCGCCGAGCCCCAGGTGTTCGACAAGGTCTTGCACGGTTGAGCCGCGCGGGACGGGTGTTTCTTCGCCGTTGATGAAGACCTGAATCTTGTCCAAGCCAGTTTCCTCGTTGAGCGTGGCGGGTGTGCCGCGCGGGGTTTGAAGCCGAGTTCCGGTTCGCGCGAGGCCAGGGGGTCGCTATCATCACCGCGTTCGCGGGCGTAACTCAATGGTAGAGTGTCAGCCTTCCAAGCTGAATGTTGCCGGTTCGAGTCCGGTCGCCCGCTTTGTGCCGGAGCATCGCGCGGCTCCGCGAGGCCCGTCGGTCTGCTGGGGATTTCCTCGGGTGCGGCGTGCCGATGCGGTCGGGGTTGTGCGTGCCCGTCCCGCGGCCGCGGGCATCGCTCCGCACCGAATCGTGGTGCGAGGGCCGGGGCCGGTGATGGGGTGCTGGGTGCTTTGGTCCCGCTTGAAGAGGCGGCCTTGGTGCCCGCCGGGGTCGGTTCCTCGCGGAGTTCTGGCTCGGCAACCTGGCCGATCATCGGGAGTGCGGCGACCGCGCGGGCTTGGTCGGACAGCCGCAGGTCGGCATCGTGACTGGGCGTCTTCGTGATGTGGGCGTGGCGAGCCTGCCGCGGGGCGCTCTTTGGCATGACGCGAGCCCGGTGCAGCACGACGCGCGTTGTCATCCGCCGAGCATGACGGTCCCCCTTGCGGCCACCGGAATCCGTTGGCGGGACCGCGTGCTTGAGGTCGTTGGCGAGCGTTCGAGTGGTGGGGCGCCGATGGTGGAGCACGGGTGCGTTGGCGAGGCTTCGGCGGGCATCATCGCCGCGGGGCCATCTGCGGCTTGTGTGGAGAGTGAGGTCCATTCTCACTCGTGGGCTTGCCGAGGCTCGCCCTCATCAAGAGGTGCGGGTTCTGGAGGTCGATGTTGGCGCCTGTCAAGAGGCCGAGATCCGTTCTGCGGAAGCCGGTCCGGGCGGCGACGAGGTCGAACCCACGACGCGGGCCAGCGGCCGCGAGAAGCGACCGAGTTCGGCTTTGGTGAGCGCCCGGCGCTTCACGCTCTGGTCGATCGTCTCGACAACGTCGGGGATCACCGAGCCAAGGTTGACTTGGAGACGGTTCTTCTGGATGCGCGAGTTTGGGAGAAGGATCGACGCCGTGGGCACGGCGTCGATGGCGCGGTGACCAAGCGTCCGCGTTCGGGGTTCCGTGGTGCGACGCCCGCGGTTGGCGGCGCGGCGTGCGGACCCGCCGCCGGGTTCTCGGTGTCACCCGGTTGTCTGTGAGGGGTGACAGTCCAGGCGCGTGGCGGACTCGGCAACGTGTCGGTTTCAATCCACGCC
>CAZDYM010000139.1:0-278 GCA_964509325.1 uncultured Phycisphaeraceae bacterium | reverse complement strand
CACAGCCCGATGACGACGAGCGTGGCCCGAGATGTTTCAATCCACGCCCCCGTGAGGGGGCGACATGACACCCGCCGCGAAGCCGAGGCACGCGGCGAAGTTTCAATCCACGCCCCCGTGAGGGGGCGACCCGATTGCAGATCGAGGTCCACGCTGTCGTCAAGTTTCAATCCACGCCCCCGTGAGGGGGCGACCGGTGACCCACACCCAGACCATCCAGACGTTCAAGTTTCAATCCACGCCCCCGTGAGGGGGCGACGCGACCATGCGGACGCCCT
>CAZDYM010000138.1:0-6877 GCA_964509325.1 uncultured Phycisphaeraceae bacterium | reverse complement strand
CGACGCATCGGCGGGCGACTTCACGCTCGCTCCCGGCTCGCCCTGCCTGGATGCCGGCACCCCGGCCCAGCCCGGCGCGGAGCACGCCTTCGACCTGGCGCACCGGCCGCGGCGTGTCGATGCCGACGCGACGGGCGGCCCCGCGGTGGACGTCGGTGCGTTCGAGCGTCCGTGCGCGCCGCCGGCCTGCCCGGGGGACCTCAACGGCGACGGGAGCATTGACACGTCTGACTTGGTTGGGTTCCTGGGTCGGTTCGGCGCCGCCGGACCCGCTGCCGCGAGCGCCGATTTGAACGGCGACGGCGCGGTGAACACCACGGATCTTGTCATGTTCCTCGCACGCTTTGGTTCGACGTGTCCCGTTTGCACCCCTCCCTGAGCCCGCCAAAGGCCAACCCCCGAAAACCCACCGAAAATGGGTGTGGAATCCAATCAATGCGGGGTGGGCGGCGGGCCTCAACCACGCGAAACTCTTGAAGAGGGGCACCGACCGGTCCTGCCAGAGACCCTCGTTCCCCGTCCCTCACGTTCCCTCCGCGCCGAACTTGAAACCGGCCCCGAACCTTCGGTGCCTCGCACGAGACTCTCATTTACTTCTTGACCGTCCGGAGACCGCGGCATGAGCATCGTCCGTCGCCCCATCGCGAGTGTTCCCGTGTTGCTGGCCGTCTTGTTGGGGGGAGGGGCGGGCGTCGCCCACGCCGCTCCCCCGGCACCGCTGCGGGTGAACCCGTTCAAGGCGGAGCGTTCGGCGCTGGCGGCCCGAGACGCGGCGGTGGTCTCGATCGACGCGGACGCGTACGCGGCGCTGAAGGGGTTTGACCGCGCGGTGTTCCCGGGCGTGCCGCTCGACGGGGCCGGTCATCTCACGGCGGACCTCGAACTGCAGCGGTTCGAGGTGTTCAACCCCGACACCAAGTTCGTGGAGATGACGGACGGGGGCGAGGTGCTGCTGCCGCCGCCGGAGATTCAGTTGTGGCGCGGCCGGATCACGGGGGACGCCGGGTCGAAGGTGTACATCGCGCTGACGCCCGAAGGGGCGCAGGGGTACATCGCCACGAGCGGCCCGGGCGCCGAGACGTACCTGCTCTCGACGGGCCCCTCGGGTGATCAGCCGACGATGATCTTCGGCACGCGCTCGCGCGCCGCCCAGGGCATGGACTTCGCCGGGCATCCCTGCGCGGGCGCGGTCCTCCCGCCCGGAGACCCCGGGCCCCTCCGCCCCAACACGGGCGCCGAGCCGACGGATCGCGGCGCGTGGTCGTGCAAGCGGTTCAGCATCGCCGTCGAGACCGACAACGAACTGCGCAACCGCTTCGGCAGCGCCGCGGCGGCGCAGACGTACGTGGCGACGCTGATGGGCGCCGTCAGCGAGATCTACCAGCGGGACACCTCGATCCTGCTGAAGGTCCCTTTCCTGCGGATCTGGACCACCACCGACCCCTGGAGCGCCGGCAGCACCAACGCGCAGCTCGACCAGTTTGTGCAGTACTGGAACCAGAACATGACCGCCGTGGAGCGGGACCTGGCCCACTTCCTGTCGGCCCGTGGCCTGGGCGGCGGGATCGCGTACCTCAACGCCACGTGCAACGGGTTTGGCTACGGCGTCTCGGCCAACCTCAACGCCTTCTTCCCGTACCCGCTGGTGAACAACAGCGGCTCGAACTGGGACCCCATCGTCGTGGCCCACGAACTGGGGCACAACTTCGGCACCGGGCACACCCACGAGATCGGCTGGTACAACCCCATCATCGACGGCTGCGGCCTGGGGTACGTCGGCGGGGTGCAGGACTGCACCGTGGCGTTCCAGGGCAACGGCACGATCATGTCGTACTGCCACATCTGCCCGGGCGGCACCGCCAACATCAAGCTCGACTTCGGGCCCCGCGTCGAGTCGGTGATCCGGAACTGGGTGGACAACGGGGCTCCCAACTGCGGCGTGATCCTCCCCCGTCGCCTCACGAATCCGACCAACGTGAACGCCGAGGAGGGCGACCCCGTCACCCTCACCGCCTCGTTCGAGGTCTTCGGGCCCGGGACGTTCCAGTGGAAGCGTGACGGCGTGAACCTGACGCCGGGAGGTCGGTTCGTCGGCGTCAACTCCGCTTCGCTCACCATCAGCCCGACCACCGCGGGCGACACCGGCAACTACACCCTGGCGTTCACGGGCGACTGCGGGGCGGCGGAATCGCTGCCCGCCACGGTCATCATCACCGAGGGATGCCCCGTCGGTCAGTCCCGCCCGGAGATCACCGACAACCCCGACAGCACGACCGGCACCCAGGGCCTCAGCGCGACCTTCAGCGTCGCGGCGACGGGGACGGGGCCGTTGAGCTACCGCTGGCGCAAGGGCCTGGTTGAGTTGTTCGATGACGCGCGGTTCACGGGCACCGGCACGCCGACGCTGCAGATCAGCGGTCTGCAGTTCGAGGACGCGGGTTTCTACAACTGCCAGGTGACCGGCCCGCAGTGCCGGGCGGTCTCGGCGCAGGCGGAACTCCTGGTGGTGCCCCCGCCGCCCGGTTCGTTCGCGATTCTGTCTCCCGCCCCGGGGGCCCGCGGGGTGCCGGTGAACCAGCTGCTGGCGCTGGACTGGGAGAACTCGGTGGGGGCGAATCGGTACGAGGTGCGGTTCGACGACACGCCGGACCTCTCGTCGCCGCTGTTCACGTTCGAGCCGCTGAACAGCGAGGCGTTCATCTCGCCCGGCACGCTGCAACTCAACTCGGTGTACTACTGGGGCGTGCGGGCGATCAACGATTTCGGTGTCGAGGACTCCAACCCGCCCGTGGCGATGTTCGACACCACCCCGCCGCCTCCCCCGTGCCGCTCCGATTGGTCGGGCGACGGCGTGGTCAACACCGTTGACCTGACGATCCTGCTGGGCCGGTTCGGCCAGGGAGCGGGGGTCTTGGGTCAGGGGGATGCCAACGGCGACGGGCAGGTGAATACCGTCGACCTGACCATCATCCTGTCGGAGTTCGGCCGGACCAACTGCAACAGTTGACGCCGACCGGCGCGGGCCCGGGCGTCAGGCTCCTCCGAAGAGTGTGGCGCTGACGGGGTGCTGAGGAAGGGGGTTGCGCACGCCGTGCTCCGCCACCAGCGGGAGTGCGCGGCGGCGCTCGAAGCGTTTCGCGGTGGGGAGGTCCGCCATGCGCCCGGGCGTCTGGCGGGTGGCGTGGTGGAGGTGGAACACGACCAGCTCGTCCACCGCGACGCGGCACGAGGCGCCGAGCCGCGCGGCGCGGTACGCGAACTCGTCGTCCTTGAAGCCCCAGCCCTGGTAGAGTTCGTCGAAGCCGTTGAGGCGCAGGTACCACGCCAGGTCCACGGAGTAGTGCCCGCCCAGGAGTTTGGGCTTGTGGGCCGGCCCCAGGCGAAGTCCGCGCATCAGCAGTTGGCGCCGGTAGCGGCGCTGACGGGCGGCGAGCCGATCGATGTCGCGCCGGCTCAGGACCAATCCCGATCGGCGTTCGAGGATCATCTCGGGCGTCAGCGCCGCGGATTGGGCCTCGCCCACGTCGACGCGGTACGGGTAGATGACATCCGCGCCGCCCGCCGCGGCGAGGCGGGCGTGCCCCTCGAGGCAGTCCTCTCGCGCCACGGTGTCGCCGTCGAGAGTCACCAGCCGCCCGGAGGTGACGCCGAGCGTCTCGACCAGGTGGCGCACCCCGTTGTTCCGCACCTGGCAGAGCCGCTCGCCGCCGTGGTGCGCGCGCCGGACCCACCAGATGGGCATGCGGGCGCGCCCCGCGGCGGCGTCGATCTCCGCGCCGATGGCCGGGTCGTCGGTGTCGCACGACACCACCACCGTGTCCGGGCGGCGGGTCTGCACGCCGAGCGCGGCGAGGACCAGCCCCAGGTAGCGCGGCGTGTGGGTGGGGATGAGGACGTGGAGCGGGGAAGGCACGCGGGCACGAAGGCATCCGGGCACGGAGTCATCGAGGTCTGCGCCACTCCGTCCCGCCGTGCCTCCGTGCCTGCGTGCCTATTCCTTCAACATCTTCAGTTCGTCCCGCAGGATCGCCGCCAACTCGTAGTTCTCTTTCTGGATCGCTTCCTGCAGGCGCTTGAGCAGTTCGGATTTCTGACTCGCCGGGAGTTTCTTCATCAGTTCGTCCCTCATGCCGCGGAGCAGCAGCACCTCGCCGGCGGCGTCGAAATCCGCTTCTTGTCCGGCGTCGGCGTACATGCGGCGCAGCGCGTCCAGCCCCTCATCGATGACCCACAGCGCCGCCTTGGCCTCCCCGTCGGCGATCGCCTGGCTCGCCACCGCACGCGTCCGCATCATCGTCAGGTACGGGCGGAACTGCTCCAGCACCTCGCGGTCGTCTTCGCTCTCGGCGTATTCGCGGCACAGCCCCAGCACCCGCAGGTTCCGCGTCGTGTCGCGCAGCACCCCGAGATAGTCCCCCAGCACCAGCAGGCTGATGTACCGGTGGTAGTACTGCACCGCTTCCTCGCGCAGTTGGCGGCAGTCGTCCGGCGAGAGCGAGAACTCGATCTCGCCGGGGGCCGGGGCGCTGCTCTCCCCGTCTCCGTCCGACGCCGAGCCCGACGCCCCGTTCGCGGGCGGAGCGCTCTCCCGATCCGGCCCGGGGCCGCTCGCTTCGGGGGACGACGAGGGTTCATCGGTTTCGCGTCGGCGCCGCCGCCGCGCGGGGGGAACCGCGCCCCCGGCCTCGTCGGAGCCGGTCGGGTCGGACGGCTCGGGTCCGGGCTCGTCCCCGTCCATGACGCCGGGGGCGGGGCGGCCGTCGGCGTATTCGTCGAGCTTGGTCTCGAAATACTCCAGCAGGCTCTCGCAGTTGAAGGGCCGCTGTCCGTCGGGGCGGCCCGAGATCTCCATCTGCAGCAAACCGAGGTCCAGACGCATCTGGACTTTCGGCTCGCCGTCGTCGCCCTCGATCACGCGGACGTTGATCTGGCCGGGCTCGTAGGGCCATTCTTCGAGGATTTCGGTGAGGTCGAAGGTCATGGAGGCGGGTGGGTCGGGAGAGCGGACCGGAGCGTCCGAAAAGGGGGTCCCAAACACCGAGGGTACGGGCTGGGGGGCCGGGGTGTCGGCGGATTTGCGCCGCTGATCTTGACCCCGGGCTCGGCGGACCCCCGACCAGCCGAAGAAAGGCGGTCGGAGGCGTTGCCTTCGGAAAACCGTTGTTCGGGGTCCGTGCGAAGAATATCATGCCAGGCTCGCCACGTGGGCGAGGAGAGAGTCGAAAGGATCAGGAACGTTGACCGTGACGTGACGAACCGGAGGCCGCCGATGGGTGCGCCGCGGGATTGACGCCGCGACGCACCGCCCGGAGGCCCGGACGAGTCAGGTCGGTCAGGCCGGATCAGAGTCACACGTCGCGTCCCCGGGCACACAAGGGGCGCGGAGGGGTCTGATGGCACGCAGCGAAGTCGAATCCGACCTGCAGGTGTACCTGCGTCAGATCAACGACATTGGTCTGTTGGACGCCGACCAGGAGCGGTCGCTGGGGTGGTCGGTGAAGAACGACGAGTGCCCGGTGGCCCGCGAGCGACTGGTGCAGTCCAACCTCAGGCTGGTCGTGTCGATCGCCAAGCACTACACCAACCGCGGGCTGTCGCTGACGGACCTGATCGAAGAGGGCAACATCGGGCTGATCCGCGCCGTGGAGGGCTTCGACCCCGCGCAGGGGGCCCGCTTCAGCACCTACGCGTCGTGGTGGATCAAGCAGGCCATCAAGCGTGCGCTCATCAACGCGGCCCAGCCCATCCACGTGCCGGCGTACATGGTCGAACTGATCGCCAAGTGGAAGCAGGTCAGCGCCCGGTTCGAGGAGGAGCATGGGCGCCAGCCCACCCTCGACGAACTGGCCCACCTGCTCGACATGCCGGCGAAGAAGGTCAGCATCATCCGCAACGCCGGGCGGGCGATGCACCTGCCCTCCTCCGGCGCGCTGGACGACGACGGCCAGCCGATCAACTTCAGCGAATCGATCACCGACACGCGCAACGGGAGGCCGGAGGAGTCCGTCCTCCGCAGCGACGAACTCGACACGATCTACAAGCTCCTCGACGCCATCGACGAGCGCGAGGCCCGCGTGCTCCGCCTCCGCTTCGGGCTCGACGGGAAGGAGCCGCTCACCCTCAAGCAGATCGGGCACGAGATCGGCCTGACCCGGGAGCGGGTGCGGCAGATCGAGGTCGAGGCGCTGCGGAAGCTCAACTCCCGGCTGCTCGACGAGCGCCCGAGCCAGTTCTTCAAGGCGATGGTCGCCGCGGCGCCGGCGTACCGCCCCGATGAGGAGGACAACAACGCCCCGCTGCCCGCCGCGAAACTGGCCAACGCCAACGCCAACACCAACGGCCACGCCAACGCGAAGCGCAACGGGCGCGGCGACCACGTTGCCCGCGGGCCCGGGCGACCTCGCTCGATCAAGCCCCGCCGGGACGACGGCACCACGCCGCTGACCCGCGCGGCGGGCTGATGCGCGCCCCACCGGCCTCCGGCGCGCGACCCGCCCGCGTCACTTCTTCAGCCGCGACAACTCATCGATCAGCAGCGCGTGCGCCTGCATCCCCAGGCGGAAGCAGTCCAGCTCGAACTTCTCGTTGGGCGAATGCACGCGGTCGTCTTCGAGGCCGAAGCCCATCAGGATCGTGTCCAGCCCCAGTTCGCCCTTGAGCAGCCCGACGACGGGGATCGAGCCGCCGCTCTTGATGAGATACGGCTTGGTGCCCGAGGCCCGCTCGAGGGCCCGGTTGGCCGCGACCAGATAAGGCGAGTCGGTCGACACCGTCCCGGGGAAGCCCCCCGAGTGGTTGATGAACTCCCACCGGAACCCTGCCGGGGTGCGCCGGTGCAGCCACGCGCGGAACATCTCGGTGATCTCCGCCGGGTCCT
>CAZDYM010000137.1:1493-6928 GCA_964509325.1 uncultured Phycisphaeraceae bacterium | reverse complement strand
GCTCCTTGAGCAGCCGGGCGGATTCCTCGGCCCGCCTCACGCTGGCCCGAGCCAGCTCGATCTGCCGCTCGATCCGCGCGACCTCGAGCGCGGTCTCGCCGCGCTGTCGCTCCAGTTCACCGACCCCCAGTTCGATCCTGGCCTGGTCGGCCTCCAGCAGGTCGGCCTCACGGCGCCGCTTGGCGGCTTCCTCGGCGATCGCGAGGCGGGCCTCACCCGACGCCTGCTGCATCGTCGCCCGGAGCTGCCCCGCTTCGTCCCGCTTGATCCGCGCTCCCGCCCCCAGTTCCGCCGCCGTTACCTTGATCTTGGCCAGAGCCGCGGCGGTCTCCCCCTCTCGGGTCTTGGCGGCCTCGAGGAGAGCCCCCAGCCTCCCGATCTCGGCGCTGAGCATCTCCACGCTCCGGGATTGGTCGTGGCCCTCGAGCGACGCCGCCAGCGACTCCAACTTGACGAACAGTTCCAGTTTGACGCGGGCCGCTTCGGCGAGCCGGGTGACCGAAGTCTCGTCGGCGCGCTGCGCGCTGGCCAAGATCTCGCCCTGCCCGAGCATGGCCTGCGCCGAGATGAGTTTCGCCGCCGCCCCGGCCACCGACGGTCCGCCCCCCGAAGCGATGCCCTGCATGTCCGCAAGAATCTGGTCGTACGCACGGCTCCGCGCCGCCGAAGGCGCCGCCGTGCCCGAGGCGCCCAGCGACGAGAGCGTGGCCCGCGCCTTGACGATCTTGTCGTGAGGCCGGTCCTCCCCGCCGCACGCGGGAAGCCCCGCCAAGACCGCCAGTGCCGCCGCGAGGATCGCGGCACCCCGACGCCCGCCGGTTCGCCGATCAAACTGGGGACGAGTCTCGGCACAAGTTTCGGCACACGTCAGAGGGTTCAACGCCACGGACTGCTCCGCATCAGGAAAGAAAGATCAACCACGCGCTCGCGCCCCACGCCCCGCGGGCCCACAGGGCGTTTCATGGGTCAAGAGTGTACCCAATACGCCCAAACAACCCTACCGGCTCCGGCCGCCTCCCGGCGAGGCCCGAATCCCTCGGTGCCCGGCGATCTCGATTCTTCAACGCCTTCCGCTACAACCCCGGCGTCCGCCCCCCATCCACCGGCACGTTGACCCCGTTCACATACCCCGCCGCCGGGGTACACAGAAACGCCACCACCGCCGCGATCTCCTCAGGCCGCCCGAAGCGCCCCGCCGGGATCGTCGCCTTCCACTCCGCCGCGATCTGCGCCTCGGTTTTTCCCCCCGCGGACGCCCGCGATGCCATGAGGCTCGCAAGCCGCTCGGTTTCCGTGTACCCGGGCAGCACGTTGTTCACGGTGATCCCGTCGGGCCCGAGTTCACCCGCGAGCGTCTTGGCCCAGTTCGCGACCGCCGCCCGGATGGTGTTGCTCACCCCCAACCCCGGGATCGGGGCCTTGACGCTGGTCGAGATGATGTTCACCACCCGCCCCCACCCACGAAGCCTCATGTGCGGCACCACCAGCCGAACCACCGCCTGGGCCGCGATGACGTGCATCCGAAACGCCGCCGCGTACTGGTCCCCTGTGGCGTCCACGGCCCTGCCCCCCGGGGGCCCGCCGGTGTTGTTGATGAAGATGTCAAACGGGGGCTGCCCGCCGTACCGCGACTTCAAAAGCCCCTCCAACGCCTCCGGATCACTGAAGTCGCACCGGAGTGTTTCGTGCGAGGCGCCGGCGGGTGCCGTCCGGGCCTCAAGCCCCCGGACAACCTCCTTCAGAAGTGCCTCGTCGCGGGCCGCGACCGTCACCGACGCTCCGAGCCCGGCCAGTTCCTCGGCACACGCCCGCCCGATCCCCCGGCTCGCCCCACACACCAGCGCCCGCTTACCCGTCAACGAAAGGTCCATCCGTCGAATCTACCACGTGCCGTTGGCGCGTCCCATTCGTCGCACCTCTGCCGAGCGCGCCGCCGTCCTCAACGCCCGTCGATCCGGCCTCGACGAGACGACCCGTTCCAAAGTCTCGCTACCCCTAACACTCCCCAAATCGAGGGGGTCTCATCGCCACTGGGAACTTCTCTATGTTCACACTCAGAGCATCCTCACACTGCGGTGCGGAGTGGGCGATCTGGGTCGGGTCGGCGAGGAATCACACGTTTTGCACTTTTTCGAAGGGTTTCGGCTGGCTTCGTTGTCCCGTTGAGGTAGAGTCCTGACAGCGCCCACCCTTGAGAGGGTTCGTGTGGGCCATTCACGTCACCTGCCCGTCGGTGTAGGAACTAGCGGGTCAGAAGGAGGAAGACATGTCGCTCAAGATTCGTGGTTTCGTTGCGCTCGCCGGCCTCGCGCTGGCTGGTGCCGTGGCGTCCGCCGCTTCGTACCAGCTCGACGACGGCACCGCTGAGAACTCGATCGGCCTGAACAGCACCGCCACCTGGGACTCGGTCTGGCTCCAGACCTACAGCCTCACCGGCGGCGACACGGTCATCGACCAGATCAGCATCGGTTACGGCTTCGCTGGCGCCACCGGTGGCCAGAACCTCAACGGCCGGAACGTCACCATCCTGCTGTACTCCGACGCCACCGGCGCCGATCCGTGGGACGCCACCCTCGTGTGGTCGCTGAACACCACGATCGCGAACTTCAACACCAGCGTGCTGAACACCTACGCGGTGCCGAATGTCGCGGTTGGGACGAACTTTGTGGTCGGCTTCCAGTTCACCCAGACCCAGGCGTTCGCCGCCTTCCCCGCGGGCATCGACCAGACCGACCCCGACTTGCCGCTGCGTTCCTACGCCGGCTTCACCTCGCCCGCGACCTCGGCCATCAACCCGTCGAATCTCGCCGGCACCATCCCCGCGTCCAACCGCGGAGCGATCGAGCAGTTCGGCGCGACCCTCGCCGGCAACTGGATGATCCGCGCCCGCGGCAACATCCCGACCCCCGGCGCGGCCGCCCTGCTGGGCGTCGCCGGCCTGGCCGGTCTCCGTCGCCGCCGCTAATCCGTCCGGAGGCCCCACGGCCTGAGATGGATTGAGCACATGATTTCCTCGGACCCGTCGGGTACCCCCCGACGGGTCTTTGCTTTCTTTTGGGGCCCGGGGCCGGGGAGGGGAGGGAGAGGGGGAGAGTGAGGGAGAGGGGGAGGGGGAGTGAGAAGAGGGGGGCGGTCATCGGGCGCTGGGAATCGGGCACCCCGTTCGCAATAGAGAGCCGCCGGTCGGTGGTCGTCCCCTGCGGCGTTTCGCGTTACCCGAGCCGCGATGCCCGTCCTGAAGTCCCGGCCTCGCGACCCAAACTCCGCTTCTTTGGACGTTCCCCAACCTCTTGCTCCCCACCGCCGTTCCCGCTACACTCTTCAACCACAAAAAGTTAGGGAACCACCAAACGACCCCCCTGCAGGAACGCCACGCAATGAGCATTTCAGACGCCCGTCGCGCCGAACTCGTGAAGCAGTTCGCCACCAAACCAAACGACACCGGGTCGCCCGAAGTCCAGGTGGCCGTTCTGACCGAGCGGATCCGCGAACTGTCCGAGCACGTGAAGGCCCACAAGCAGGACTTCTCGTCCCGCCGCGGCCTGAACCAGATGGTCAGCCGTCGCACCCGGCTGACCGAGTACCTCAAGGAAAAGGATCGCGCCCGCTACGACGCGCTGATCAGCCGCCTGTGCCTCCGCAAGTAATCCCGTCACGACGGCTTCCACCCGAAGCCGTCGTTTTCGTTTCGGCCCGGCGCGGGTCCCGCGCACCGTCCCTGCGATCGGCGTTGCGCGGCGTTCGCGACCGACGCATCGGCGGGCCCGAACGCGGCCTCATCGCCTTTCTCCCGTGCAACGGTGTTCGCCGAGAGACCGCCGAGGCGATGCGCCCCAGCGGTCTTGGGCACCCCGAAGGGCACCGGCGCTGAGCGCGGGCTCGTGAAACGGGCCCGCGACGGTTGCCCGACGCGGAGCGTTCGGAGGAAAGCCGCCTGCCCCTGGCGGGTGAATCAGACGGGCGGACCCACATCACACGTGTCGCGGGGGAGTTGACTTCCCGCACACCCGAGCACACATCACAAGCCCCCACTCCAACCGAGGAACACGAGAACCCATGCCCCACTTCAAAGTCTCCCGCGACATCGGCGGCCGAACCCTCACCTTCGAGACCGGCAAGGTCGGCAAGCTGGCCACTTCCTGCGTGATGGCCACGTACGCCGAGACCACGGTCATGGCGGCGTGCGTGCGCGCCAAGCCGCGTGAGAACATCGATTTCTTCCCGCTCACCGTCGATTACCGCGAGAAGACCGCCGCCGCCGGCAAGTTCCCGGGCGGGTTCCGCAAGCGCGAGGGCGCGCCGAACGAGAAGGAGATCCTCACGATGCGGATGATCGACCGCCCGATCCGTCCGCTGTTCCCCGAGGGGTTCGTCGACGAGGTGCAGTTGCAGTGCTGGGTGATGAGCCACGACGGCGAGAACGATTCCGACGTGCTGGCCGGCACGGCGGCGTCGTGCGCCCTGGCGATCTCGAACGCGCCGTTCGAGGGCCCGATCGCGACCGTCCGCGTGGGGCGCATCCACACGGACAACGGGCCGGTGTTCGTCATCAACCCCACCGTCTCGCAGATGGAGTACTCCGACCTGGACCTGGTGCTGTCCGGGCACTGCGACGGGATCAACATGATCGAGGTCGGCGCCGCCGAGCTGCCCGATGACGTGGTTCTCGCCGCGATCGAGTTCGGCTACGGGTACGTCAAGCAGATCCTCGACCTCATCAACGAGCTGGTGGCGCTGGTGAAGCCGGAGAAGAAGCCCGGCGAGCCCGTGGTCGTGCCGGAGGACATCGCCGCGAAGGTCAAGGAGATCGTCTACAAGGACCTGGTCGCCGCCCGCCAGATCAAGTCCAAGACGGAGCGTTCCGACCGCGTGGACGAGATCCGCACGGCCATGCTGGACACCCACTTCAAGGAGGACAGCTCCGGGAACGTCGAGGCGTGGAAGGTCAGCGCCAAGCGGCGCGCGCAGGCCAAGGAGGCCTACCGCGTGCTGGAGAAGAAGATCACCCGCCAGCTCATCATCGAGAAGGGCGTCCGCGCCGACGGGCGCACGTTCGAGCAGATCCGCCCGCTCACGATGGAGGTGGGCGTCTTCCCGCGGACCCACGGCTCGGCCCTGTTCCAGCGCGGCGAGACCCAGTCGCTGGTCTCCTGCACCCTGGGCGTCGGCAAGGACGAGCAGATCGTCGACGGGCTCATCCCCGAGTATTCCAAGAAGTTCTATCTGCACTACAACTTCCCGCCGTTCTGCACCGGCGAGGCCTCGCGCATCTCCGGGCCCGGGCGGCGCGAGATCGGGCACGGCGCCCTGGCCGAGCGCTCGCTGCTGGCCATCCTCCCCGGTCCCGATGAGTTCCCCTACACCATCCGCATCGTCAGCGACATCACCGAGAGCAACGGCTCGTCGTCGATGGCGTCGGTGTGCGGCGGGTGCCT
>CAZDYM010000137.1:0-1409 GCA_964509325.1 uncultured Phycisphaeraceae bacterium | reverse complement strand
AGAACGAGGTCTTCGTCACCGACATCATCGGCGAGGAGGACTTCTTCGGCGACATGGACTTCAAGGTCTCCGGCACCCGCGAGGGCATCACCGGCATCCAGCTCGACCTCAAGGCCCGCGGCCTCTCGCTGGCTCAGATCGAGAAGATCTTCGCGCAGGCCAGGCGGGGGCGGCTCGACATCATCGAGCAGATGGAGCGGGTCATCCCCGCCCCGCGCCGCGAGATCTCCGCGCTGGCCCCGCGCCTGGTCACGCTCACCATCAACCCCGAGAAGATCGGCAAGCTCATCGGCCCCGGCGGCAAGATGATCCGCGCCATCCAGGACAAGTGGTCCGTGACCATCGAGGTCGAGGACGACGGCACGGTTTTCATCTCGGCGCCCAACGGCGAGGCCATCGCCGGCGCTCAGGCCGAGGTCGAGGCCCTCACCGCCGAGATCAAGGTCGGCACGGTGTTCACCGGCAAGGTCGTCAGCCTCAAGGACTTCGGCGCCTTCGTGGAACTCGCCGCCGGGACCGACGGCATGTGCCACATCTCCGAACTCGCCCCCGGATACGTGAAGCAGGTGAGCGACGTGGTGAAGATCGGCGACGTGATCAAGGTGAAGGTGATCAACGTCGACGACCAGGGCCGCATCAAGCTCAGCCGCAAGGCCGTGATGCTGGAAGAGCAGAAGGCCTGATCCCCCAGCGGGCGGCGCGCTTCCTCGTGCCGCGCCGATCCGGGCGCATCCCGGTTCCCCGCGTCACGCGAACTCATCCGCGCCGCGTCAGGCCCGCCCCGCAACGGCGGGCCTTTTTTCATCCCAACGCTGCGGCGGATGACGGGCCCGTCGCCCGCAACGCGGGGAACGCGGCCCGACGCGCCCGCGTTCACGGAATAAACCCACCCCCGCTTCACGCACCCCGCTTTTTTCGGTTGCACGCGGTCGATTCGTCTGATAACGTAATGACGGTGATCGGGGCTTCTTCCGCCCCGATGACGTCCGACCGCCCCCCGGCCCCGAGCGCCCACCGGTGCCTGAGAGTCTGTCGGAGTCTGCTCCTGCGTGCCCGCGTCGCGTGGCGCGGGCTTCCACGCTTCGGCCCTCGTGACGGGGTCCGGCCATGGCGCGGCCGCGGCCCCACCTGCGGGTGTGCAGTATGAGCGACCACGGGGAATCTCCCACAGTCCTCAAGGACGTCGAAGGCACCGTCAAGTGGTTCGACCACAAGAAAGGGTTCGGCTTCATCGTCGGCCCCGAGGGACAGGACATCTTTGTCCACTATTCCCAGATCGAAGGGGAAGGCTTCCGGGTGCTGAAAGACGGCTCGGCCGTGCGCTACGACGCCGAGAAGGGGCCGAAGGGCTGGCACGCGTCGCGGGTGCTGCGAGTCGAGCCGGAGGTCAAGACGCGGCCGGTGCAGGG
>CAZDYM010000136.1:0-6976 GCA_964509325.1 uncultured Phycisphaeraceae bacterium | reverse complement strand
AAGCGCGGAGGGCGCTTCGGTCCCAAGGGACGGCGGGGCCGAGGATCGCGGCGTCGTCCCCGGCGCCGGCGAACCCCCGCCGCTCCACGTCGGGCAAGGGGATCTCGGCGCGGCGCAGGACGTGCCGGGCGTGCCTTTCGAGCAGCGCGTGAGCGGCCCTCACGTTGTCCGCGCCGCGGGCGGCGCGTCGGGCGGTGCCGGGACGCAACTCCTCGAGGATGGGGAGCACGCGGTGACGCAGCGCGTTGCGGAGCAGCGACAGATCGAGGTTGGTCCGGTCCTCGGTCCACCGCTCGCCGGCGGCCTCGCAGAGGTCGCGCGCCTGGCGGCGGGTCGCGGCGAGCATGGGACGGATGAGGGTGACCCCGCGCCCCCCGTCGGAAGGGCGGACCAGCACGCGCGAGCGCGCCAATCCGCGCAGCCCCCCGCTGCCGCTGCCCCGCATCACGGCCATCAGGATGGTCTCGACCTGGTCGTCGGCGTGGTGGGCGGTGGCCACGAAGCCGCACCCGCTGTTCGAGGCCATCGCAGCCAGCGCGCGGTATCGGCGTCGGCGTGCCGCCGCCTCGGCGTTCTTCGGGTCGTCGGCTCGCATCGGCTCGTCCGCCAAGTCGGTCTCCACGAACGCGACCCGGAGACGGTCGGCGAGCCGTCGAACCAGGTCCCGGTCGGCCAGGGCTTCCGCGCGGGGGCGCACCGTGTGGATGACGTGCCCAAGGACGAGGTCTTCCCCGATCCCTCTCTCGTTCGAGGATCGCAGCGCCAGCGCGAGGGCGACCGAGTCGGCCCCGCCGGAGCAGGCCACGAGGGTGCGCCGCGCCGTCGGCGCGGCCCGCTCCGTGAGGGCGCGCCAAGCGGAAGTCGACGCTCGCGCCACGGGCGTGCGGCGGAGTTGCGTGCGGGCGATCCCGTCGGCCCGGGAGGGCTGAAGGTCGAACCGTGCCGCACAATCTGGGGGCGACAGGGGACAATCGTGTTGGGCCATGTCGGCAGGGTAATCCACCCGGCGCGGGGCGCGGAGCAAAAAAACGGGCGGAAACCGACCAAGTTTGTGCCGCCGTCCAGCCCGAGGCCGAGTGGGCCACCAGGGCCCCAAGGCGGGCGAGAAGTGACCGGACGCGCGGACCAAACTTCAATCCCGCACGCAGAGCGTGCCGATGGGTGAGGCACCACGCGGGGATCGCGTGGCTTCCTTGAGCGTGGAGACGCGATGGACGTACACGGCCCGCCCGCACCGCAGTTCGAAGGATCCCCGAAACCGATCGAGGTTCCGGCGGACCACGGCGGGCCTGCGGCGCGAGGGGCCGAGGGGGATCGTGCATATCCATTCATCGAACAGGTGAGCGCCCGCGGTATCGACGCATCGGTCTCGAATGGGTCGCCGGGCATCGGGGCGGGCGAGCCCGCGCTCGGTGCCGACGCCGGCGCTGAAACGGCGGTAGCGAGTGTGGAGCGACAGCCGCTGCCGGCGCCGGACCTGCGGGGTTTGGTTGTGCCGGACGCCTCGACGATGGTGGCCGGGGTGGTGGTGGTCGGCGGGCTGCTGGTGGCGGCGTGGCTGAGGGGCGGAGGCGCGAGGTCAGCGTTTGGGGGGGCACTCCGGGGGGCACTCCGGGGGGCCGTTCGGGGGGCACGAACGAAGGCGAGGGCCGCCGAGGTGGGGAACGCGGACGCGGCCCGAGACTCGGCGGAGCAGCTGGCGCTGCTCATCCGCGAGGCGGACGAACGCATCAGTGAGTTGCGGGCGCTGCGGGCGGAGATCGAATCAAGGGCGACGCCGCGGGGCGTTTCGGCGTGCCCGAGTGGGGTCGGGCGGTTGACAGGCGAGCGTGCCGGCCGAGGTGGGGATGAGGCCGAACCGAGTCGGTCCGTGCTTGGCAGCGATCCGCTGGCGGGCCGGATCGTGGAACTCGCGCAGGCGGGGCGGACGGCGGTGGAGATCGCCGGGGAACTCGGCGAGCACACGGGCAAGGTGGAGTTGATCCTGGCGCTGTCGCGGGTGGGGCCGCGGCCCGGGTCGGCGGCGGGGACTGGCGCTCTCGGCACGCCGCACGATCACTTCGCCTGAAAACCCTCGCTTCCGGTCGGGACTCCGCGTGGGGCCCGGTCAAATCTGGCCGGCGAGGAGTTTCTCGGCGAGTTTCTCGGCGGCGGCGTCCTCGCTGGCTTTGGCGTCTTGCTGCTTGCCCATGGCTTCGACGCGGGCGCGGACGTCGCCGATGTAGGCGAGCTTGATGCCGAAGTTCTCCCCGACCTTGACCGCCGTGCCGGTGGCGATGGGGCGGTTGTTGACCACGAGGGTCAGCTCCTCGTCGGCCTTCTTGGGCAGTTCGATGATGCTGCCCGGCTGGAGGCTGGTGACCTCGTGGACGGTCATGCGGCGATCACCCAGGAGGCAGATGACGGGGAGTTCGAGTCGGAGGATGCGGTTGGTGTCGCCGGGCATGTGGAGCGATGGGCCGCGGAGGCGTGCGGAGCGCGGAGGCAGACCGTGAGCCGCGCAGGCGGAGACTCTGCCGAGAAGTATCGGATGATCGGAGGCGGGGGCTACAGTCCGGCGTGAGTTCCGAGCGGCCCAGCGTCAAATCCGTTCCGGGCGACCCCGGTCGAACGCCGGAGATCGCGTGCTTCACGCTCGGACCGTTCGCGACCAACTGCTACGTGGTGTCGTTCCCGAAGGATGGGTCGGCGGGGAGCGCCGACAGCGCGGGCCGACGGGCGTGCTGGATCGTGGACGCCTCGTTCGGGCCCGGGGCGATGATCGAGCACATCCGCTCCCGGGGCCTGCGGCCCGAGATGCTGATCCTAACGCACGCCCACGCGGACCACATCGCGGGGGTGGAGGAGGTGCGCCGGGCGTTCCCGGGCGTGCCGGTGGCGATCCACCGGGCCGAGGCGGACTTCTTGGCGGACCCGGTGCTGAACCTGTCGGCGGGATTTCCGCCCACTATCCGGTGCGGACCGGCGGAACGGCTGCTGGAGGGGGGCGAGACGCTCATGCTGGGGGGCGAGGGGTTTCGGGTGCTGCACACGCCGGGGCATTCGCCCGGGGGCATCACGCTGGTGCACGACGTTTCGGGGACGGCGCTGGTGGGCGACACGCTGTTCGCGGGGTCGGTGGGGCGGGTGGACTTCCCGACGTCAAGGGCCCCGGACCTGGTGCGGTCGGTGCGCGAGGTGCTGTATCGGCTCGCGGATTCGACGCGGGTGCTGCCGGGGCACGGGCCGGCGACGACGATCGGGCGCGAGAAACGGAGCAACCCGTTCGTGCCGGCGGAGGGAGCCGTGATGATCGGGTGACGGCTCGGCGGCTTGACGGGACACCCCGGCAACCACGACACTCGCGGCATGAAGACCCTGCTGATGGTGCTGCTGGCGGTGCTGCTTCCCCCGGTGGCGGTGTTCCTGAAAGTCGGGCTGACCAAGCACTTCTGGATCAACATCATCCTGTGCCTGCTGTTCGCGGTGCCGGGGATGATCCACGCACTGATCCTGGTGCTGAACGACGTGAAGCCCTGAGCGGCTGGAGTGTCCGGTTGCGGGGAGAATCGGTCACGCAGCGGTCCGCGGCCCGACGCGCCATCGGGTCGGGGCTACCATCGTTTGGGTTCCGGGAGGGCGGGAGTTCCCCGTCGATTTTCGCCGCCTCCCACCTCCCGTCTCCCCCCCGCCCCGCCCCCCCCGCCCCGCCCCCCCCGCCCCGCTCCGCCGTTGCCGCTGATCATCCATGACGAAACCCAGCAAGCCCGCAGGTCCATCCAAGGTTGCTCCCGGGTCGGCCCGCGCCGGGGTTGAGCGTGCGAGCCCGCCCCGCGGGGGGCTGTACGGCTCGGACTGGCCGGCGCCGGCGCGGTGGGTGCTCGATCTGTTCTCGAGCGTGCCGTTCGGCATCTTCCTGATGGTGGTGCTGTTTGTGTACTCGACGATCGGCTCGGCGGGGCTGTTCTATCCGACGGGGATCAACATCTTCAAGGCGGAGAACTGGTACATCGAGTTCGTGCGCCAGTGGCCGGTGTTCGAGATGACCGAGTTCGAGTGGTTCCACACGTGGTTCTTCAACGCAACGATCGCGCTGATGTGCGTGAACATCATCGTGACGACGCTGCGGAGGATCCGCCTGTCGTGGCTGAACGCGGGGGTGTGGATGATCCACGCGGGGATCATCGTCCTGTGCGTGGGGAGCGTGGTGTACTTCGCGCAGAAGGTGGAGGGCGACGCGCCGGTGATCCGGCGCGCGGTGGAGTTCGTGTGGACCAAGGACGGCGCGGCCAGGCCCGTGCGGATGCCGGCGCTGCCGGGCAACAGCGTCGAGGTGCCGGCCCCGGGCGGGTCGTACCGCTTCGAGATCGCGGAGATCAACCCGCTGTGGCCCATCCAGAGCGAGGAGCACAAGGGCAAGCAGGCGTACAGCGTGAGCGTCGCGGTGACGCGCCCCGACGGCGAACGGTACATCCGCCAACTGCTCGACGGGTACCCGCAGTACACCGAGGACGTGATCCCCGGGCAGGGGCGGTTCAAGAAGCTCGAGCAGTCCAAGGGCGAGGCGATCTTCGACAGGGACATCTCGATGTCGCTGGTGCCGCTGCCGCAGGACCGGTTCTGGATCAAGGATTCGTGGGCGCTGTACGCCCGGGAGTCGGGGGTGAAGGACTGGTCGGAGCGTCCGGTGCGGGGGCTGCCGCGCTACAACGACTACGTGCCGAGCGTCGAGGACGTGTGGGCGGCGCCGGGCGAGCCGGTGCGCGTCAGGGCCTTGGATGTCAAGGTCCCGGCGGTGGAAACCAACGACCCGCTGCGCGACGCGCAGGTGCGGATCACGGGCTACCTGCGCTACGCCTTCCCGCAGACGCAGGTGCTGGCCAGCGGCGGGGCGAGCCTGTTCCCGGTGGTCGATCTTGACTTTGAGAACGTGACGGCGGGCTCGCAGCGGGTGAAACTCGCGGCCCTCGACGCCTCGCTGAACACCGCGGCCGAGGGGCTGGTCGCCTTCCGCTGGGTGAACGACGACGCCGACCTGCAGCGGCTCCGCACCAGCGCGCGCCGGCGGCTGTCGATCGTCGTGCCCGACGCGGCGGGCGGCGACGCGCCCCCCGTTCGGCACGAGGTCGTCATCCAGCCCGAGGACCTGCAGAACACCGACGACGCGCCGTTCCGTGATGTCCCGGGGCTGGAGGGCAAGTTGGCGTACCGGCTGAAGGGCGCGGCGGACAACCTGGCGATGCCCTCTCCGGACGCCGGCGGCAACTCCACGCTGTGGATCCTGATGGTGGAGTTCCGGACGCCGGAACGCCAGTTCACCCGATTCGTGGCCGACATCCCCGGGCGATCGAAGGATGTGAGCGACGCCAGCGCGGGGGCGCACGGGATGGTCGATCCGGATCCGTCCATCCTGACCGAGTACACGCCCGCCCTGCTGGCCCCGGTGACGCTGGCGGCGGGCCCGGCCCCGATCGGGCTCCGGGCTCTGCTGAACACCGGCGGGGCGTTGCGGGAGGTGGCGCTGAAGGTGGGCGAAAAGGTGACCGTCAACGATCAACTGTCGATGACGGTGCGCGACTGGTCGCCGAGCGGGCGCGTCGAGGAGCGCCCGGCGATCGTGCCGCGGGCCAGCCGCGACGCCGACATCGAGCGGGCGTTCCTGCTGGCGATGGTGAAGGTGGAGATCACGCGCGGGGTGGGGGGCGAGGTGAGGACCGAGAGCCGCTGGCTGCCGTTCCACCGGTATTCGTTCGTGGACGAGGGGTTCGCCGACGCGTCGATGGGGCGGTTCGCCCCGGAGCGGGTTCGGTTCAGCGACGGGAAGGAAGTGGAACTGTTGTTCTCACGGGAGAGCATGCCGCTGCCGCAGAGGGTGGCGCTGCATGATTTCCGCATCACGAGCCACGTGGGCGGGTTCGAGCCGGGGCGGATGGGATCGATCCGGGACTGGACCAGCGTGCTGGCGTTCGAGGACCCCGGCGCGCCGGGGGGCTGGACGATCGCCAAGGACATGAGCACGAACGACCCGGTCTCGTACAAGGGTCTGTGGTTCTTCCAGAGTTTCTGGGACGCGCCGCGGTCCCCGCGGATGCAGGGCGATCCGGGCTCCAACGGGTTGAACTACACCGGGGTGGGCATCGGCAACCGCGAGGGCGTGTACACGCAACTGGCGGGGTGCTGCCTCTCGGTGCTGGGGATGCTCTACGCGTTCTACTACAAGCCGATCCTGCGCCGACGACTGAAAGACAAGGCGCTGGCGGAAGCGGCGGCGGCCGGGCGGGTGAGCCCGGGGGGCGTCTCAGGGAGCGGCTCGCGTGGGGTGCTTGAGGCCGCCGTGCACCGCAACGGGAGCCTGGTCTCGCCCGAGGAGCGGGGCGAACTGCTCGAAGAGCAAGGGAGCGTGCGTCGATGAAGAGCGTTGCGTTCTGGATGATCGGCGCGCTGCTGGCGCTGTCCATCGCGGGGCTGGCGGCGTGGGGCGCGCTGCGCAAGTCCGCCGCCCCGGCGGGCGACGGGTTCGCGGCCCAGGTCGACCTGGCGACGCTCGAAGCGCTGGCGGTGCACACGGAGGGGCGGCTGAACTCGTTCGAGAGTTTCGCCCGCTTCACGCTGAAGTACATCAGCGGGCCGCACCGCATCAACAACCAGCCGGCGGTGTTCTCGTACCTTGACCTGATGATCCGTCCCGAGGCGTACGAGGACGCCGACATCGTGTGGATCAAGAACAAGACGATGCGCCAGGACCTGGCGAAGGCGGCGGTGAAGTCCGGGGCCAGGGACGCGGCGTGGGGCGAGCGGTTCATGAAGACGGGGCTGATCTCGCCGGCGCTGCTCGAACGTCCCGAGATCCAGGGCATGATCGACGTGTGGGCGCGGGACCTGATCAAGACGGCGAAGTTCGTAGACGACATCCGGACGGCGCTGCACATCCGCGGGCCCGAACTGCTGTCGCGCCAGGTGCGTCTGATCCCCCCGCCGCCGGGCCCCGCGGACCGCG
>CAZDYM010000135.1:0-7031 GCA_964509325.1 uncultured Phycisphaeraceae bacterium | reverse complement strand
GTCACGCCGGTGCGACCGACCGCCCGCCCCGAGGTGGCCCCGCCCGCCACCCAGACCCTCGAGCCGCGCCACCCCGAGGCGGACCTGCTCCGCGAGGAACTCGGCTACAGGCGCAACCCGCCCTTCGGCGTGTGGCCCGCGGTGGGCAGCGTGCCGGTGAGCGTGCTGATCCCCGTCAAGAACGAGCAGCGGAACATCGCCGAGTGCCTCAGGCGCGTGCAGTGGGCCACCGAGATCGTCGTCGCCGACAGCCAGAGCGTCGACAACACGATCCCCATGGCGCAGGCGCTGGGCGCCGACGTCTACCAGTTCTACTACTCCACCAGCGGCTGGCCCAAGAAGAAGAACTGGGCCCTTGAGACCGTGCCCTGGAAGAACCAGTGGGTGCTGATCCTCGACGCCGACGAGTACATGACCCCCGAACTCGCCGAGGAGGTGCGCCAGGTCGTCACCGGCGCCTGGAAGCCCTGGAAGGAAGGCTCCGCCGGCTGCGGCGACGGCTACTGGCTCAACCGGCGCTTCATGTTCATCGGACGCTGGCTCAAGGGCTGCGGCTTCTACCCGTCCTACAACGTCCGACTCTTCAAGCACGAGGTCGGGCGCTACGAACGCATCGGCACCCTCGGCGACACCGGCTCGGGAGACAACGAGGTCCACGAGCACGTCGTGCTCTCCACCGGCGAGGCCGGCTACTGCCAGCACGACTTCCTCCACTTCGCCTACCCCGACCTCAGCGTCTGGGTCGAGAAGCACAACCGCTACACCACCTGGGAGGCCTTCGCGATGGAGGCCAAGGACGAGGGCGCCATCAAGCCGTCGCTCTTCGGCGGCCCCATCGAGCGCCGCCGCTGGCTGAAGCGCTTCGGCCGCAAACTGCCGTTCCGACCCACGCTGCGGTTCATCTACTCCTGGGTCTTCCAGCGCGGGTTCCTCGACGGGTACCCGGGCTTTGTGATGTGCCGACTGCTGGCGTGGTACGAGTTCATGTCGATCGCCAAGCACCACGAGATGAAGGTGCTGCGCGAGACCCCCTACCTCTCGCAGCCGGCGGTCACGAACAAACTCATCCAGCCCCACGGCCCGGCGATGGCCAAGCCGCCCGGCGGTCAGGGGACCGCGGGGGGTGGGCGATGACCGCCCACGCCCCCTCCCCCGCCCCCGGTGAGGCCGCGCGCGCCGACGACCTCGCCCGTTCCGTCAGCCCCTACACCACGCGCGAGAAGATCGCCCGCGTCCTGTGGAACCTCGTCGGGCAGACCCTGTTCCGATGGACCTTCCACAACTGGTACGGCGTCCGCCGAGGGCTGCTCCGCCTCTTCGGCGCCAGCATCGGCCGCCACGTCCGCATCCGACCCAGCGTGCTCATCGAGCAGCCCTGGAACCTCACCATCGGCGACAACTCCAGCATCGGCGACCGCGCGATCGTCTACTGCCTCGGCAAGGTGACCATCGGACGCAACGTCTCGCTCTCCCAGATGGTCCACCTCTGCGCGGGCACCCACGACTACACCAAGAGCGACCTCCCCCTCATCCGCCCCCCCATCGACATCGAGGACGAGGTCTGGCTGGCCGCGGACGTGTTCGTCGCCCCCGGCGTCCGCGTCGGGCGCGGCACCGTCGTCGGGGCCCGCTCGAGCGTGTTCAAGGACCTGCCCCCCTGGAAAGTGGCCGCGGGTTCCCCCGCCAGGCCGATGAAGGACCGAACGCTGGGGCCGGCTCGGTAAGCCGAGCGTTACCCGACCACGACCGCAGTCCCGGAGGACACCCGCCATGCCCGTGACCGTTCCCGAGTACGGCTACAAAACCGCCAACGCCCCGCACACCTACCGGATCCTCATGCCGCAGATCGAGCGGCTCATGCCGCGACCGGTCGAGGGCCTCCGCATGCTCGACATCGGCTGCGGCAACGGCTTCAACGCCGGGCACTTCCTCGCCCAGGGCGTCAAGGTCGTGGGCATCGATCCCTCCGAGAAGGGCATCGCGTTCGCGCGCCAAGCCCATCCCACGGGACGCTTCGAACGCCTCGAGATCCGCGACGACATCCTGGAAGCCCTGGGGGAGCCCCCCTTCGACGTCGCGCTCTCCACCGAGGTCATCGAGCACATCTACGCCCCGCGCGACTGGGCCCGCTGCGCGTTCAACTGTCTCCGGCCCGGCGGACGGCTCATCTGCACCACGCCCTACCACGGGTACCTCAAGAACGTCCTCATCGCCCTCACCGGGAAGTTCGATTGGCACGTCAAGCCGCTCTGGGACGGCGGGCACATCAAGTTCTGGAGCCGCGCCACGCTCTCGCAACTCCTCACCGAGGCGGGGTTCATCAACCTCCGCTTCCGCGGCGCCGGACGCGCCCCCTATCTCTGGATGTCGATGGTCATCAGCGTCGACCGACCGGGCTGACCCCGCCGAGCCGCTCCGCGACACCACCCGATCAGCCCTCGCGCCGGGCTACCATCCGCCCCATGCAAGGCCTTATCCCCCCTCATTCCGGCACGCTCATCAACCGCCTCCGCACCGGCCCGCGCGCCGACGAACTCCGCGCCGAGGCGGCGCCGGGGGGAAAGCTCAGGCAGATCAGGCTCTCCGCCAAGCAGTCGTGCGACCTGGAGATGATCTCGATCGGCGCCTTCAGCCCGCTGCAGGGCTTCATGGGCAAGGCCGACTTCGAGCGGGTCTGCACGGAGATGAAACTTGCCTCGCCGGGCTGCGAGGGCGACGTGTGGCCCATCCCGATCGTCCTGGCGGTGAACGCCGCGGACGCGCCTAAGGCGGGCGAGCGGGTCGCGCTGATCGCCCCCAGCGGCCTGCTCCAGGCGGTGATGACCGTCAACGAGGTCTACCCCCACGACAAGAAACTCGAGATCCCCAGCGTCTTCCGCACCGAAGACCCCGCCCACCCCGGCGTCAAGCAGGTCATGGACGAGGGCGACGTGTGCCTGGGCGGGCCGGTGGAATCCGTCATCGTCTGCCCGGAACCCTCGGGCCCCGAGGCGTTCCCCGATTTGCGCCTCACGCCGGCCCAGACCCGCGCCGAGTTCGAGAAGCGCGGCTGGAAAACCGTCGTGGCCTTCCAGACCCGCAACCCCATCCACCGCGCCCACGAGTACGTGTGCAAGTGCGCCCAGGAAATCTGCGACGGCCTGCTCATCCACCCGCTCGTCGGCGAGACCAAGAAGGGCGACATCCCCGCCGACGTGCGGATGAAGTCCATCGATGCGCTCGTGAGGAAGTACTTCAACCCCGCCACGACCATGGTGAGCGTCATGCCCGGCGCCATGCGCTACGCCGGACCGCGCGAAGCGGTGCTCCACGCCATCATCCGCAAGAACTACGGCTGCACGCACTTCATCGTCGGACGCGACCACGCCGGCGTCGGCGCCTACTACGGCACCTACGACGCCCAGAAGATCTTCGACACCATCGACCCCGCGAACCTTGCCATCGAACCCCTGAAGTTCGAGCACACGGGCTACTCCAAGTCCTACGGCGGGATGGTCTCGGGCAAGTCGTACCCCAAGATCGAGGGCGACATCATCAACCTGTCGGGCACCGCCGTCCGCGAGATGCTGGCCAGGGGCGAGCGCCCGCCGGTCGAGTTCACCCGCCCCGAGGTGGCGGACGTGCTCATCGAGTGGGCCAGGAGCGCCGTCTGAACGCCCCGGACGCCGCGGGCATGAGTTGAGCTTCGCCGCTTTGAGGTTTGCCATTTCCCCGATGCGCATCCTCCACTACCTCTCCGAAGTCACCCTCGAGCACGGCGGCGTCGTCCGCAGCGTGCTGGACTTCTCCACCGCCCTCGCCGGCGCGGGGCACCAGGTCACCCTCGCCTGCTTCGATGACACCAGCGTGCCCACCCAGTGGAAGGCGGGCCCGGCGGACCAAGGCCCATCGGCGCTCCGGGCCGGCGTTCCCCGCGCCCTCACCCTCGCCTGGCCCGGCCTCCCGAAACCGATCCGCCGCTTCCGCTGGCGCGAAGTCCAGACCATCGCCAAGGAGATCGCCGCGTGCGACGTGCTGCACCTCCACGGCCCGTGGGAATCCACCAACGCCCAGCTCGCGGCGATCGCGCGCCGACTCAACAAGCCCTACATCCTCAGCATCCACGGCATGATGGATGACTGGTGCATGGCCCAGGGCGCTTTGAAGAAGCGCGTGTACGTCGCGTGGCGTGTGCGCCGCATGGCCGAGCGCGCCGCCGCCTTGCTGTTCACCGCCGAGGGCGAGAAGCGCCAGGCGATGAAGTGGTTCCCCTCCCTCCCCGAGGGCCGCGCCCGCGTCCTGCCTCTGCTGTTCGACCCGACGGACTTCCAAGACCTCCCCGGCCCCGAACTCGCCCGCGGCAGGTTCGACGCGCTCAGCACCGACGGGCCGATCGTTCTTTTCCTGAGCCGCCTGCACCCCAAAAAGGGCGCCGAGACGCTCATCGACGCCTGCGCGGTCCTCACGCGAGAACCCCCCGGCGGACGCCGCTTCCGCCTCGTCATCGCCGGCTCGGGCCCCATCGAGTATGAGGAAGCGCTCAAACGCCGCGCCGTCGACGCCGGCCTCTCCGACCGCACGTTCTTCCTCGGCATGGTGACGGGGCGCGAGAAAGTCGCCCTCTACCAGGCCGCCGACGTGTGCGTGCTGCCCACCAGCCAGGAGAACTGGGGCTTCGTCATCCTCGAAGCCCTCGCCGCGGGCACCCCCGTCGTCACCACCAAGGGGGTGGATATCTGGCCCGAACTTCAGTCCGGCGGCGGGGCGCTGATCGTCGCGGACCCCACGCCCGGGTCCGTTTCAAATGCCGTGGCCGAGTTGCTGGATCACCCGCAACGACGCCGCGCCATGGGCGAGGCGGGACGCGACTGGGTGCTCCGGTGGTTGGACCCCCGGCGTGTGGTCGCGGAGTATGAGCGGCTCTACACAGACGCCGCCAACCCGGGCGGCGGATCGAGCCGATAACGTTCACGCCCCTGCCGTCGGCCTCCTCAAGCCCAGCGCCCGCCAACCCCATGCGCATTCTCCAGGTCCTCTCCGTCGTCCGCGCCGAAGTCGGCGGCCCCGCCCGGGCCGTCACCGACCTCTGCGCCGCGTTCGCTCGGCGCGGGCACGACGTCACCCTGGTCACCTGGGACGACACCGACGCGCCCGCGGCGTGGAAGTCTCCTCGGGACACGCCGTCCGCCGCCGGGCTGCCCAGCCTCGTCACGGTCCCCCCGCCCTCGATCCCCGGCGGGTTCTTCACCGCCGCCGCCCTCGCGCCGCTCCGCGACCTCATCCGCCGCCACGACGTCCTGCACCTCCACGGCGCGTGGGGCACGTGGAACCTCCAACTCGGCGCCGCCGCGCGCCGAGTCGGCGTCCCGTACTTCGTCTCCATCCGCGGCATGCTCGACGACTGGTGCATGGCCCAGAAGGGCCTCAAGAAGTCCCTCTTCCTCCGCCTCGGCGGCACCCGCTACTACGAGCGGGCCGCCAGCGTCCACCTCACCGCGCGGTTCGAGTACGAGCAGGCCCGCAAGTACTTCCCGCGCGGCACGGGCACCGTCATCCCCAACCTGCTCGACATGGAGCCCTTCAAGACGCTCCCCGGCCCGCAGGCCGCCCGCGCCGCGTTCGACCAACTCGGCGCCGCCAATCCCTCGGGTGACCCCGTGCTGCTCTTCCTCAGCCGAGTCCACGTGAAAAAGGGCGTCGAGCACCTGCTCCGCGCCGTCCGCCTGCTGAACGACTCCGGCACGCCCTGCCGCGCCGTCATCGCCGGCAGCGGCGACGACGCCTACCTCGCCTCCCTCCGACGCCTCTGCACCGAGCTCAACCTCGACGACCGCGTCTCGTTCGTCGGCCTGGTCACCGGCGACCTCAAACTCTCGCTCTACCAGGCCTGCGACCTGTTCGTTCTGCCCACCAGCCAGGAGAACTTCGGCTTCGTGTTCCCCGAGGCCCTGGCGTGCGAAACCCCGGTGATCACCACCAAGGGCGTGGACATCTGGCCGGAACTCGAGAGCAGCGGGGCGGCGAAGATCGTCGCCATCTCCGCCGAGGGCGCCGCCGAGGGCGTCCGCGCCATGCTCCAAGCCGCCGGCGGGCGTGCCGGGCTGAAGGCCCTGGGCGCCAAGGGCCGCGCCTGGGTGTTCGACTGGCTCGCACCGGACAAGGTGATGGCGCAGTTCGAGAAGATGTACGAGGCCGGCATCGCCTCCTCGCGCCGCTGACCATCGCTCCGCCGAGCGCAAAGCCGGGCTGGCCCGGGCCCGGCTCAGCCGGGGTTGTTGCGGCCCTGGAGCGTCACGGTGAACGTCATCTCCTTCCCGTCGCGCACGACGGTCAGGTCCACCTTGTCACCCGGCTTGTGCTTGGCCAGGTTGCTCATCATCGCCTCGACATCCGGCAACTCCTCGCCGCCCCACCGGATCAGACGGTCGCCCTTCTTGATGCCCGCGAGGCCCGCGGCGGTCCCGTCGAAAACCTCCCCCACCAGCACCCCGGGCGTCGAGCCCGAGTAATCGCCGGGCGCGATCCCCAGCCGCACGTTCGACCGCTGCATCCGAACGCCCCGCGACGCCGGCCCGGTGGACTTGAACTTCAATCGCTCCGGCGCGACGGCGAGCGCCTCGGTCACGTCCGCCGCCAACGACGCGATCCGCACCGCACCCTCCAGGTTCACCTTGTCCAGCGTGTCGGTGGGCGTGTGGTAGTCCGGGTGCAGCCCGCTGAAGAAGTGCAGCACCGGGATGTCCGCTCCGTAGAACGAGGCGTGGTCCGACGGCCCACGCCCGGATTGGCCCAGCGTGTACGTGAAGGGGTACCGGTCGAGCGTGGGCTTGAGGAAGGTCTCGAAGTTTTCGGCGGTGCCCACCCCGTCGATCTGCAGCCTGTCCCCCGACATCCGCCCGATCATGTCCATGTTGACCATGGCCTGGATCGACGACGCCGGGATGACGGGGTTCTTGATGAAGTGGTCGCTGCCGAGCAGGCCCATCTCCTCGGCACCGAAGGCCAGGAACATCACCGAGCGGGCCGCGCCGCCGGAGCCCGCCCGCTGCGCC
>CAZDYM010000134.1:0-7092 GCA_964509325.1 uncultured Phycisphaeraceae bacterium | reverse complement strand
GGCCCACGACGCCAGCGCGAGCGCGGCGCCGCGGGCGCCGAACACCGTGGGCGTCGTCAGCAGCCCGTCGCAGCGGTCGTGCGGCTCGTCGCGGGTGTGGCAGGCCAGGATGAACACCCCCGTCACCACCGCCCACAGGAGGGTCGCCGTCTGATTCGCGCGGGTGATCACCTCGGGCAACGCCACCGGCACGCCCGGGTCGCTCGCGGCGTCCATCGCGATGAGCTGGTTCCTCCGCGCCAGCCACGCCAGCACGAGCATCGGTCCCGCCAGCGCGAACGCGGGCAGCCACACCTCCACAAGGCGTGAGCGCCACGACCCCAGTCGGTGCTTCACCCGGTGCCCCAGCAGGACCGCTCCCAGCCCCGCCACGGCGAGGCCCGCGACCGCGGGATCGGTGACCAGCATCGTCAGCGCCATGCCGATCACCACCAGCACAAGCACGCTGATGGCCGGGACGAGCCGGGGCGGGTTCATGTCCAGGCGCGGGCCCCAGAGGGTCAGGCGCGGCTCGTCGCGTCGCAGGATCGCGGCTCGGTCGTGCAGGGCGCCGTGAAGAAGCACCAGGGCGGCGTGGGCGATCACCAGCGGCAGCCCGGCGTACGGGAACGCCCGCGCCCACAGCAACGTGGGCGGGACCGTGAACACCAGCCACAGCCAGCGGAGCCGAAGGGCCGAGCGGAGCATGCGGGCAGGATACGAAACCGCTCCTCGCGCGTGCGGCGGGCGTCCCGCGCTTTGACGGGGGCGTGGGCGTCCACCCGCTGCCCGCGGCTGGCCGGGGCGCACTATCCTGTTGCCACCATGCCCCGCCCCACCGCACTGATCGGCCTCGGCATGCGGGCGATGCTCGCTCGCCGGATCGCGTCGCTGTCGGACGCGCGGTGGTGGGGTCGCCACGCCGGGCTGATCCAGCGCCGGCAACTGCGGGCGCTGCTCCGTCGCGCGAGGAACACCGAGATCGGGCGTCAGGCCAACTTCGCGCGGCTGGAGGAGTTGCCGACGCACGAACTGTTCGACGCGTACCGCGCCGCCGTGCCCGCCGGGGATTATGAAGTGTTCCGCGCGCGCCTGGCCCGGATGCGTGAGAACGCCGAGCCGGACGTGCTGTGGCCCGGGGTGGTTCGCGACTGGGCCCAGACCTCCGGGACCACCGGGGGCAACGGGCAGAAATACATCCCCGTCTCGGCGGAGATGATGAGGAGCAACCGGCGCGCCGCTTTCGACATCTTCGCCCACGCCGCGAGGTTCGGCTGCTCGCTCCCGGGGATCTACGGCGGGCGGCTGCTGTTCCTGGGCGGGTCGACCGATCTGGAGACCAACGAGCACGGGGTGCGGACGGGCGACCTTTCCGGCGTGGTCACGCGGCTGATCACCTGGCCGCTCACCGAGGTCGTCGCGCCCTCCGCCGACATCGCCCTGATGAGCCACTGGCCCGACAAGATCGACGCGATGGCGCGCCAGGTGGCGGGGATGGACATCCGCTTCATCAGCGGCATGGCGTCGTGGTCGCTGGTGCTGTTCGAGAAGGTCGTCGCCATCGCCCGCGAGAAGAACCCCAATGTCCGCACCCTGCGCGACGTGTGGCCGAACTTCCGGCTGTTCTGCCACGGCGGGGTGAACTACGCGCCGTTCGACGCGCGGGTGCGCGAGGCGTGGTCGGGCGATCCGACCGTCGACGTCCCCGCCCGCATCGAGGTGTACCCGGCCAGCGAGGGGTTCATCGCGGTGCAGGACACCAAGGGCGACCCGGGGCTGCGGCTGCACACCGATCTCGGGGTGTTCTACGAGTTTGTGCCGCTGGAAGAGATCGACCGTTTCGCGTCCTGCGGCGGGTCCGGCGGCGGCGCGCGTTCGTTCACGTGCGACCAGGTCGAGACCGGGCAGAGGTACGTCGTGGTGATGTCCACCTGCGCGGGGCTGTGGCGCTACATCATCGGCGACACCGTGGTGTTCGACAGCGTCGGGCCCACCGCCCCGCCGCGGCTCCGCATCGTCGGCCGGCACAAGGCGTTCATCAACGCGTTCGGCGAGAACCTGATCGTCGAGGACATCGAGACGGCGGTGGTGGAGGCGGCCCGGGCGGTGCGAGTGAGCGTGGGCGAGTTCACCGCCGCCCCGGTGTACCCGGGCCCGGGCAGGCGTTCGGGGATCGAACTGGTGGTCGAGTGGGGCGGGCCGGGGTTCGGGGGCGAGGGCGGGACGCAGGCGGAGAGCGCCGGCCCGGACCCGAAACTGGTCGGGGCGTTCGCCCAAGAGTTTGACCGGTCGCTCCGCAACCGCGGGGTGGACTACAACATCAAACGGACCGGGGACCTCGGGATGGGCCCGGCGATCGTGTCGCCCGTGCCCGTCGGGAGGTTCCACGCCTGGATGGCCTCGAAGGGCAAACTGGGCGGTCAGCACAAGGCGCCGCGCTGCGCCAACCACCGGACGATCGTCGACGAACTGCTCGGCTCGGGGCGTGCCCGGTCGGGATCGGAGTCCCCCGCCCCGGAGCACGCCGGGGCCGTGTGAACGAACCATGAAAGACGAGCATGAGGTCGGCGTGTGCGGACCGGAAGACCCCGAAGGGGTATGCGCCGCCGCCGCCGGCGCGCTGCGGGCGCTGGCCGCGTGCGCCGAGTTTCTCCGCGGGCTTGACGGAGCGTCCTACGCCCGCCCCTCGGCGGTGATGCACAAGGGGACCATCGGGGAGCACGTGCGCCACGCCCTGGATCACTACCACGCCGCGCTGGGCGGGGCCCGCGGCGAGATCATCGACTACGACCGGCGCAAACGCGGCCGGGCCATCGAGACGGACCTGGGTGCCGCTCTTGCAGAACTGGGTTGCATCCGCGAAGGGCTCTCCCGGATCGACCGGCGGCTCTCGGCGACGGCGGTGCGGGTGCGGGTCATGGTCAACGGCGCGACGGGCGAGGAGATCGAACTGGGCTCGACGCTCGGGCGCGAGATCGCCTTCGCGGCCCACCACGCGGTGCACCACCACGCGATGATGTCGGCGATCGCCAAGTCCATGGGGCTCGACGCGCCCGAAGGCTTCGAGAAAGCGCCCTCGACGCTCCGGCATGAACAGGGCGCGCGGGGGTCGGGGTGAAGCCACGGCGTCCGCGAAAGGCCGGCGGCGGAGGCTCGGCCCGCCGGCCCACACGCGGCACCCTTGTGTGTAATATTGACCACGAGAGCAAACCCACCGATGTGCACCGTCTCGATCATCCCGATTGAACTGGTTCCGGGGGCGACCGCGGGGATCGGGGGGATCGGGGGGATCGGGGGGGTTGGGGGGGTTGGGGGGGCTGGGGTGGAAGCCGGGGGCTACCGGCTGGTGACCAACCGAGACGAGAGCCACCGTCGCGCGCCGGCGCTGCCGCCGGAGGTGCGGAGCGGTGAGGGGCTGTTCCCGGCGCTCTGGCCCACCGACCCCGAAGGCGGGGGCACGTGGGTGAGCGTGAACGCAGCGGGCGTGACGCTGGCGCTGCTGAACATCTATCCGTCGCGGGACACGAAGGCTCCGGCACCGCGGGGCGGCCGGGGAGTGGTCTCGCGCGGGCTGATCATCCCGGCCCTGGCGCACGCGCCCAGCGCGGCGGACGCGGCGGCGGCCCTCTCCGCGCTCGATCTCTCCGCCTTCCGCGGGTTCCGACTGGTGGCGGTGGACCGAGAGTCCATCATCGAGTGCCGCTGGGAGGGCGAGGGGGAATCGGGGGGAGATTCGGGGGGGGATTCGGCGGGGGAATCGGGCGAGGGAACAGGGAACGGCTCGGGCGGTTCCGGGTTGAGCGTCGCGGAGACCGCGCTGGGCCTGGCGTGCTTTTCGAGCCACGGGTGGGGCGACCGTCACGGGCGGGCGCGGCTGGCGCTGTTCCGGCGCTGGTTCGCCGATCGCGCCGCGTCGGCGTGCGAGCAGGACGCGTTCCATCGGCACCAGTGGGCCTCCCGCCCCGAGACTTCCGTGCGGATGGTCCGCGAGGACGCCCGGACCGTCTCCATCACGTCCGTGACGGTCGGCGCGGAGGTGTCGATGCGCTACGAGCCGCTTTCGGCGGCGGGTCTGCTCGGGCCCTCGACCGGGCCTTGCGACGAGGGCGCCCGCGAGCTGCGCATCGAGGCGGTGGAGATGGCCGGGAAGGGTGACGCGGCATGAGCGAGGTGGGCGTCGCCGCGCGCGGGCCCGCGGGCCGAGGGCCGTCGTGGTGGCGCCGGGTGACGCGGTCGAAGTGGCTGCGGGCGTACCTCGTGCTGCTGGCGGTGTCGCACCTTTTGATTGCTCTCAAGGAGCCGGATTACTGGGGCGTGTCCACGCCCCACGACGGCACCCCGCCGGCGGGCGAGCGCGTCAAGGTGCGGGTGCCGGTGCAGCGTTCGGGCGGCCCGGTGCCGGGCGAGCACGAGACGATCTCGCTGATGAGGTTCACGCCCGAGCGTGAGGGCGTGCCCCGGCGTGAGGGCGCCTTGCCGGTGTTCCTGCTGCACGGGAGCCCGTCCGGGGGCGGTTCGGACTTCAAGGTCCTGGGCCCGGCGCTGGCGGACTCGGGCCGCGACGTGTTCGCGCCGGACCTGCCCGGCTTCGGTCGCTCCGGGCGGTGGGTCCCGGACTATTCGTTCGAGGCCAACGCGCGGTACGTGCTGGCGGCGATGGACGAACTGGGCATCGAGCGGGCCCACCTGGTGGGCTGGTCGCAGGGCGGGGGCAGCGCGCTGACGGGGGCGGCGCTGGCGCCGGAGCGGGTCGCGTCGGTGACGCTGCTGGGTTCGATCGGGGTGCAGGAGGCGGAGGGCTCGGGCAGTTACGCCTTCGAGCACGTGAAGTACCGGGTGGGCTGGGCGGCGCTGGTGGCGCTGCCCGAGATGCTGCCGCACTTCGGGCTGCTGGGCCCGCGGCACTTCCGGCACGCGTTCATCCGCAACTTCATGGACAGCGACCAGCGCGGGCTGGACCCGCTGATGCGCCGGCTGGAGACGCCCACGCTGATCATCCACGGGCGGCGCGACTTCCTGGTGCCCGACTGGTGCGCCGAGCGCACGCACGAGCTGGTGCGCGCGAGCCGGCTGGTGATGCTGGATTCGAGCCACTTCTTCCCGATGGGCGGGGAGAAGAACCTGGCGGCGATGCACCTGGCGGCGGGCTCGATGCGGGCGCTGTTCGAGCGGCACGACCGGGCGGGCGCGGCGGCGCTGGCGGGGTCGGCGAACTTCGCCGCGCACCGCCGGACCATCGAGCCCGAGCTGGGGGGGATGAAGATCAGCCACGGGATGGCGTGGTGGGCGGTGATCCTGGCGATCGTGGTGGGGACGCTGATCCTGGAGGACATGACGCTGATCGCGGTGGGCCTGCTCATCGCCGACGGTCAGGTCGACCCGTTCGTGGGGCTGGCGGGGTGCTTCGTGGGGATCGTGTTCGGCGACCTTGTGCTGTGGGCGCTGGGGCGCGTGCTGGGGCGCCGGCTTCTGAAGGTGCGGGTGATGCGTCGCTTTCTCTCGGAGAAGGCTCTGGAGCGCTGGGGCAACATGCTCGACAACCACATGGGCAAGGCGATCTTCCTGTGCCGGTGCATCCCGGGCACGAGGCTGCCGACGTACATCGCGGCGGGGATGCTGGGGCGCAAGACGGGGCAGTTCGTGTTCTGGGAGGTGATGGCGGTGTGCGTGTGGGCGCCGGCGCTGCTGATCGCCAGCGTGCTGATCGGGCCGGTGCTGCTGGGGATCTTCCGCGAGGTGTTCCACGGGCCGGTGGCGATCGTCATCGCGCTGGTGGTGCTGTTCTTCGTGATCCGCGCCCTGAGCGCCGAGGCGACATACGAGGGACGGCACAAGAACAAGGCGGGCCTGCAGCGGCTGTGGCGGTACGAGTTCTGGCCCGCGTGGGCGCTGTACCTGCCGGTGGCCCCGGTGATCGCGTGGCACGCGCTGCGGCGCGGGCCGATGTCGTTCACGTGCGTGAACCCGGGCGTGGAGAACGCCGGGGGCTGGATCGGTGAGTCCAAGTCGCTGATGCTGCGGAACCTGCTGGACCGCTCGCTGGGCGCGGGCGCGTTCGAGGCGGCGCGGGTGGCACCGTTCGTGTTCGTGCCGGCGGGGCCCGACGCGGGGGTTCGGGCCGCGCTGGTGACCGACGCGGTGCGCGAAAACCCCGCGCTGGGCGGCTACCCGGTGGTGCTGAAGCCGGACCAGGGTCTGCGCGGGCACGCGATCAAACTGGCCCGCAACGACGCGGACGTGCGGGCCTATTTCGAGACGATGACGCGGGCGGCGATGGTGCAGCGCTTCGCCGACCTGCCGCAGGAGTGCGGGGTGTTCTGGACGCGCCGCCCCGACGCCCCCGGGCCGCTGGACCTTGCCCCGGGCGAGCTGCTCTCGATCACGCGGAAGCGCTTCCCGGTGATCGAGGGCGACGGGATCCGCAGCCTGGACCACCTCATCTGGGACCACCCGCGGTACCAGATGCAGGCGGGGGTGTTCCTGGCGCGACTCGGTTCGGCGGCGGAGCGGGTGCCGGCGGCGGGCGAGCGCGTGCCCCTGGGCTTCGCCGGCAACCACTGCCAGGGCGCGATGTTCCTGGACGGCGCGGACCTGGTCACGCCGGAGCTGACCGCGGCGATCGACGCCGTCTGCCGCAACTACCGCGACGAGCACGGGCGGCGCTTCGACTTCGGGCGGCTCGACGTCCGCTTCGAGAGCGAAGAAGAACTCAAGCGCGGGCGCGGGTTCGTCATCGTCGAGATCAACGGCTCCTCCAGCGAATCGACGAACCTCTACGACCCGCGACGGAACCTGCGGTGGGCGCTGGGCGTGCTGGCGCGCCAGTGGGCGCGGCTGTACGAACTCGGCGCACGCCGGCGGCGCGAAGGTGTGCGGCCCACGGGGCTGTTCGAACTGCTGCGGATGGGGCGGGTGTTCTTCGAAGGGCTGCCGGGGTCGAGGGTGTCGGACTGAGCCCCGCGCCGGGCCGCGATCTCAGCCGTGCCCCGATGTCCGTCCGTCCGCGGCCCGACGCGGGCGCCCAAGCGAGGGGCGCGGTCGGGGACCCGGCCCCCCCACTCCGATGCCCGAGCCCGCGGCGGCGCGGCCCCCCCGCGGGTGAGCGCTTCCTCT
>CAZDYM010000133.1:0-7159 GCA_964509325.1 uncultured Phycisphaeraceae bacterium | reverse complement strand
GCCTCGCGTGCGGGTGACGGCCCGGCGGCTCCGTGAGCACACGCGTCCGGGCGGCGGAGCGCCAGCCGGGACGATCCCGGCGCCGCGGGCCCTGCTGATGACCGGCATGGCCCGCCTGGCCGCGTGCGATCTGTTCATCCACGGCACCGGCGGGGGCATCTACGACACCATCACCGAGCGGTGGTTCAAGGAATGGCTCGACGCCGAACTCGCCCCGACGCGAGTGGTCACGGCGGACCTGTACCTGCCCTTGCCCGCTCCGCAAATCTCCGAACGCGAGGCCCGGCACGCCCGGTGGAGGGCGGCGCACGCCCGCCACGATCCTTCGATGCTGGGAGACGCCGCTGCGGCCGCGGAGAAAGCCCGTCTGCTGGCGCTCATCCACGCCGCCAAGGCGAGCGGAGAACGCCCCCTCCCCCACTACCGCGCCATGCACGAAGCGCTCGCGAAGGCACGCGAGCGCCACCGCCCCGAGCTTGAAGCGCTCGACACGACGGCCCTCGCGGCGGAGGCGGCGCTTGCTCAATCGCAACTGGCTCGGGATCGGACCTGGGCTTTTCCGTTCCACACCCACGACGCTCTCCGCACACTGAAGGAGAGCGTGACGGGCCTTTTCTGAGGCTCTGTTCCCTCCTCCAGAGAGCATCGTGCGGGAGCGACGGACCCGTTGGCACGACTGCCGAGGGCTTGCCCCGAACGTGCTCCTGCGGCGGCGGACACTCCATCCAAAGACCGAACAGCTGCCGTGCGGCGAGCCGGTCGCCCCTCCCATTGAGCGCTTTCGCACCGGACCCAGTCCGTCTTGGTGGCCTTGCCCCAACCCGACCGCCCCGCTATCATCTCGACCCCTCTCGGAGCGTTCCGCGGGGCCACATCTCAAACCGTACGCACCACCGAGGTCCGGCGGGTGCCTTCTTGCCAAGGCCCGCCACGCTTCGTCGCCCCGTCCAACGGGGCGAGAAGGGACCGACCGACGTGGGAGGTGGAGACCACATGGGCAAGAAAGAAGTTGTCAAATCGTTCAAGATCATGGCGCCGGCCGGCGCTGCCACGCCCGGCCCACCCCTTGGTCCTGCGCTGGGCGGCAACGGGGTCAACCCCGGCCAGTTCATCCAGCAGTTCAACGCCGCCACCCAGGCGTTCAAGGGCAAGGTGGTCGGCTGCGTCATCACCACCTACTCCGACCGTTCCTTCACGTTCGAGATCAAGTCCTCGCCCGCGAGCGAGTTGATCCGGCTGGCGGCGAAGGTTGAGAAGGGTTCCGGGACCCCGAACTCGAACAAGGTCGGCAAGATCACCCGGGCCCAGGCCAGGGCGATCGCCGAAGAGAAGATCAAGGACCTGAACGCCGCGAGCGTCGAGTCCGCGACCCGGATGATCGAAGGCACCGCCCGCTCGATGGGCATCACGGTGGAGGGCTGAGCGCCATGGCGATCAAGAAGAAAGAGATCAAGCTCCCGGGCTCGAAGCGCCACCGCGCCAATCTGCAGGCCAGGCCCCACGAGGTGCTGAGCGCCGAGAAAGCCGTCGCCGAGCTCAAGAAGTTCAAGGGCTGCAAGTTCGACCAGACGGTCGACATCGCCGTCCACCTGAACATTGATTCGGCCCAGGCCGATCAGACCATCCGCGGCTCCATCGCCATGCCCAAGGGCATCGGCAAGACCAAGCGTGTGGTGGCGTTCTGCACCCCCGAGGTCGAGAAGCTCGCCCTGGCGGCGGGCGCCATCAGGGCCGGCGGCGAGGAACTCGCCCGCGAGGTCGAGAAGGGCTGGATGGATTTCGACGTCGCGGTGGCCTCGCCCGACATGATGCGTGTCATCAGCCGCCTGGGCAAGGTGCTGGGCCCCAAGGGCCTGATGCCCTCGCCGAAGGCCGGCACGGTCACCCCGGACATCCCCACCGCCGTGAAGGAGTACACCGCCGGCAAGATCGAGTACCGCAACGACAAGGGAGGGACGGTGCACGCGCCGGTCGGGAAGTTCTCCTTCCCCGCGGGCGACCTGCTGGCGAACGTCGAGCACTTCATCAAGACGATCGACGCCGCCAAGCCCGCGGGCGTCAAGGGCCAGTTCATCAAGAAGATCGCCATCAGCGGGACCATGACGCCCAGCGTGCTGGTCGAGGTGCCGCAGACCGTTCACGCCGACTAATCCTCATCAGGAGACACAGACATGAGCAAAGCCGTCAAAACCCTGATGATCCGCGACTACAGGACCAAGTTCGAGGGCGTGAACGACGCCGTGCTGGTCTCCCTGCGCGGCGTCGGCGGGATCGAGACCAACAAGATGCGCACCGCGCTGGCCAAGAAGAACATCAAGGTCAGCATGGTGCGGAACAACCTCGCCAAGCACGCGTTCAAGGACACCGGCCTGAAGGGGCTCGAATCCCTCCTCACCGGCTCGTCGTCGATCGCCTACAGCAGCGAGAGCGTCGTCGACGTCGCCCGCGAACTGCTCGACTTCGCCAAGAAGCTGGAGAAGCTCGAACTCCGCGCCGCGGTGCTCGACGGCGTGATCTTCGAGGGCAAGAAGGGCGTCGAGGTCCTCTCGAAGTACCCCACCCGCAAGGAAGCCCTGGCCCAGACCGTCACCCTGGTCCTCAGCCCGGCCCGCAACGTCATGGGCCAGATCAAGGGCCCCGGCGGCAAGGTCATGGCCCTCGTCAAGACCGTCCAAGAGAAACTCGAGAAGGGCGAGACCATCAGCAAGAAGTAAGCCGAAAGGCATCGGGCACTCGGCACTGGGCACGAGTGACTCCGCCTCCGCACCGGTGCCCAGTGCCGAGTCCCCAGTGCCTCCCCTGCCCCACTGGCCCGCAAGGGTTAAAGGCCGAATGGTTCGGCCCCTCTGGCGGCGGCAACCCGTTCCGAAGAAAGAGACCGACCCATGTCCGAAGCCATCAGCGACAAGATCAAATCCCTCGGTGACTCGATCGCTTCCCTGACCCTGAAGGAAGCCGTCGATCTCGGGAACTACATGAAAGAGGCCTACGGCATCGAGCCCGCCGCGGCGGGCGCGGTGATGGTCGCCGGTGGCGGCGGCGGCGGGGGCGAGGCGGCCAAGGCCGAGGAGAAGACCTCGTTCAACGTCGTCCTCAAGAACGCCGGCGCGAACAAGATCCAGGTCATCAAGGTCGTCCGCGAGGCCACCGGCCTGGGCCTGGCGGAAGCCAAGGCCCTGGTCGACGGCGCTCCCAAGAACGTCAAGGAGAACCTCGGGAAGGAAGACGCCGAGGCCCTCAAGAAGAAACTCGAAGAGCAGGGCGCTCAGGTCGAGTTGGGCTAAGTCCTTTCTCGACAAAACTTTACGGATACCAAACGGGACCGCCCCGCGGAGTGAGTCGGGGCGGTCCCGTGTTTGTCGATCCGGTGGTATGCCTCTTGCAGGAAAGTGACTTGCGGCCACGTCCGCGGGTGGCTACACTGCGGGGCTCCCTGTGTCCCTTGCCCAGACCCGGTGCCAGCCCTGAGCGCGACGTACACAAACATCTGATCTTCTCTTCACCGGCGTGCAGTCAATCCGCCGGCGATGTCATCGACTCGCATTCGAGCCCCACGCCGAGTTGACTATCGGCGTCTCGTGAGGACCTGCGATCCAATGATGAAGGTGCGCGATTTCTCCAAGCGCGGCGACGCCATCCCCGTCCCCGACCTGACCACCATCCAGCTCAACGCCTACGAGCGGTACCTCCAGTTGGCCAAGGGCCCCCACGAACGCGACCCGCACCTGGGCCTCGAGGCCCTGCTCCGCGAGGTGTTCCCCATCGAGTCGTACGACGGCACGATGTCGCTGGAGTACCTGTACTACAACCTCGAAGAGCCCCGCTACACCCCGGACGAGTGCCGCGAACTCCGCCTCACCTACGGGCGGCCCTTCCGCGTCGCCCTGCGCCTCAAGCGCCAGAACCACCCGGACATCCCCGAAGAGGAGATCTACCTCGGCGAGGTGCCGATCATGATGGGCGGCGGCGAGTTCATCGTCAACGGTGCCGAGCGCGTGATCGTCAGCCAGTTGCACCGCTCGCCGGGCGTTGACTTCTCGATCGTCTCCGACGAGGGCGACCGCCCGCTGCACTCGGCCCGCATCATCCCCGAGCGCGGCAGCTGGATCGAACTGGAGGTCACGAAAAAAGACCAGCTCATGATGCGGATCGACCAGTCGACCAAGATCCCCACCATGACGTTCCTGCGCTGCCTCGACGAGTCCATCTCGTCCACCAGCGCCATCCTGAGCCTGTTCTACGACGTCTCGGAGATCACCGTCGACAAGCTGAAGGCCGAGCACTGGGCCGCCGAGTCGATCGTCGACACCGAGACGGGCGAGGAGCTCGTCCACGTCGGCACCCAGGTGGGCGACCGCCTCGAGGCGATCCAGGCGTCGAACCTGAAGAAGCTGCGCGTCATCCAGAACCCCTCGGACCCGCTGATCCTCAACACCATCGCCGAGGAGAAGCTGGAGCAGTTCGGCGAGGTCACCACCAGCGAGTTCGAGGCGGCGCTGCTGAAGATCTACACCCGCCTGCGTCCCGGCAACCCGCCGCAGGTCGAGAAGGCCAAGGCCCTGTTCGCCGAGAAGTTCTACGACGAGACGCGGTACCGCCTGGGCAAGGTGGGCCGGTTCCGGATCAACCGCAAGTTCGACCTGAAGGTGCCCGAGGACCAGATGTTCATCCGCGCCGAGGACTTCCTCCGCGTGGTGCAGTACATCCTCGACCTGCGCTCGAAGCGCCCCGACCCCAAGACCGGGCGCCCCGTCGCCGTGGTGGACGACATCGACCACCTGGGCAACCGGCGTCTGCGCACGCTCGACGAACTGGCGTGCGAGGAGATGCGCAAGGGCTTCCTGAAGCTGCGCCGCACGGTGCAGGAGCGGATGAGCGTCAAGGAGCCCGACGAACTGACCAAGATCGCCGACCTGGTGAACAGCAAGAGCATCAGCAGCGCCATCGATTTCTTCTTCGGGCGCTCCGAGCTGAGCCAGGTGGTCGACCAGACCAACCCCCTGTCGAGCCTCATCCATGAGCGCCGCCTGTCGGCGCTGGGCCCGGGCGGGCTGAACCGCAAGCGAGCCGGGTTCGAGGTGCGCGACGTCCACATCTCCCACTACGGGCGTATCTGCCCGATCGAGACCCCCGAAGGCACCAACATCGGTCTGATCGCCTCGCTGGGCATCTACTCCGCCATCGACGAGTACGGCTTCCTGCTCACCCCGTACCGGAAGGTCGAGGGGGGCAAGGTGACCGACAAGATCGTCCACCTCCGCGCCGACGAGGAGATGAAGGCCGTGCTGGCGCCGACGGAAGCCCTCGCCGACAAGCACGCCCTCGAACCGGGCAGCATCCTGGCCCGGGTGGACGGCGAACTCGCCGAGATCGAGTCGTCGCAGGTGCAGTACGTCGATATCGCGCCCAAGCAGCTGGTGGGCGTGTCGGCGGCGCTGATCCCGTTCCTGGAGCACGACGACGCCAACCGCGCGCTGATGGGCTCGAACATGCAGCGTCAGGCGGTCCCGCTGATCAAGGTCGATCCGCCGCTGATCGCCACCGGGATGGAGAAGCCGGTGGGCCACAACTCGGGCATGGTCGTCAAGGCCCGCAACGCGGGCACGGTGACGTACGTGGACGCCGAGCGGGTGATCATCGACAACGCCGACGAGTACGTCCTGCGGAAGTTCGTGGGCCTCAACGAGCGGACGTGCCTGAACCAGCGCCCGCGCGTCCAGAAGGGCCAGCACGTCAAGAAGGGCGAGGTGCTCGCCGACGGCGCCTCGACCAAGGACGGCGAGCTGTCGATCGGGCGGAACGTGCTGGTCGCGTTCAACACCTTCGACGGGTACAACTTCGAGGACGCGATCGTCATCAACCAGCGGCTGGTGAAGGACGACGCGTTCACCAGCATCCACATCGACTCGTTCGACGTCGAGATCCGCGAGACCAAGCTCGGGCGCGAGGAGTTCACCCGCGACATCCCCAACGTCTCGGAGAAGATGCTCAAGAACCTCGACGAGAACGGCGTGATCTACGTCGGCGCCCGGGTCCAGCCCGGCGACATCCTCGTCGGGAAGGTCAGCCCGAAGTCCAAGAGCGAGCTCACCCCGGAAGAGAAACTGCTGCACGCGATCTTCGGCCGAGCCGGCGAGGACGTGAAGAACGACTCGCTGGAGGTGCCCGCCGGCAAGGAGGGCATCGTCATCGCCACCCGGCGCTTCAGCCGGCGCGTCCACATGAACGAGGAGCAGAAGAAGCAGCTCAAGAAGGACATGGACGCCTACGCCAAGGAGATGGACAACCAGGCCATCTCGCTGTTCAAGGAGATGGTGGCGGCCATCAACGCCGTCATCGGCACCGAGATGGTCGACCCCAGCACCCGCCAGAAGGTGGGCGCTTCGGACATCCCCGAGGTCATCCTGGAACAGATCCAGAACTTCGACGTGAAGTGGATCAAGGGCTCCAAGGACCTCAAAGAGAAGGCCGAGGTCGTCTACGGCCAGTTCTGGCCCCGCGTCCAGGCCATCGAGAAGGAGAAGCAGCGCAAGCTCGCGCACATGAAGCGCGGCGACGAGCTGCCCTCGGGCGTCCTCGAGATGGTCAAGGTCTACCTCGCCACCAAGCGGCAGCTCTCGGTGGGCGACAAGATGGCCGGGCGTCACGGAAACAAGGGCGTCATCGCCCGCATCGTGCCCGAGGAAGAGATGCCGTTCATGGAGGACGGGACGCCCGTCGACGTGCTCCTGAACCCGCTGGGCGTGCCCAGCCGCATGAACATCGGGCAGATCCTGGAGACCCACCTCGGGTGGGCCGCCAAGATCCTCGGGTTCCAGGCCATCACCCCGGTGTTCGACGGCGCCACCGAGGCCGAGGTCCACGCCGCCATCGAAGAGGCCAACAGCGAGGTCGAGCGCAAGGAAAAGCACTACGAGGCCACCAAAGGCCACCCGCACTGGCGCGAGATCATGGCCCGGATGCCCCGCACCGGGAAGATCCAACTCTTCGACGGACGCACCGGCGAACCGTTCAAGCAGCGCACCACCGTGGGCTGCATGTACCTCCTCAAACTCCACCACCTCGTCGACGACAAGATCCACGCCCGCGCCACCGGGCCTTACTCCCTCATCACCCAGCAGCCGCTGGGCGGCAAGGCCCGCACCGGCGGCCAGCGCTT
>CAZDYM010000132.1:0-7181 GCA_964509325.1 uncultured Phycisphaeraceae bacterium | reverse complement strand
GCACCGGCCCCGCCGGCCGCATCATCCGGCGCGATGTCGAGGCCGTGGCCTCCGCCGGTGCGGGCCTTGGTGGCGCTGGTCTCAGCCCGGTGACCAGCCAACCGTCGATCGCGCCCAGCGCCGGCGCAGGTCCCCGATCGGCGGCGCCCGCCGCACCCGCCCTCCCCGCCTTCGGCGCCGCTCTCGAATCCAAGCGCATCGCCCTCAACAACATGCGCCGCACCATCGCCGCCCGGCTGGTGCAGAGCAAGGCCGCCATCCCGCACTACCAGGTCACGATGGCGGTGTCGATGGACGCGCTGATGACCCTCCGCGGCCAGCTCAACGACCAACTCGCCTCGCAGGGCGTCAAGCTCAGCGTCAACGACTTCATCGTCCGTGCCTGCGCGCTGGCGATGCACCAGCACCCCTTCGTCAACGCGTCTTGGTCTGCCGGGGGGGGCGGCGACGGCGAGTCGATCCAGATGCACGGCCGCGTGAACATCGGCGTCGCCGTGGCGCTCAGCGGCGGCGAGAGCGGGGGAGGCGGGCTTGTCGTCGCCACCCTCCGCGACGCCGACCGCATGGGCCTGCGGATGATCTCGCAGCAGACCAAGGCCCTCGCCGACAAGGCCCGCGCCAAGGGGCTGACCATCGAGGAGATGTCCGACGCCACGTTCACCATCTCGAACCTCGGCATGTTCGGCGTCGAGCACTTCACCGCCATCATCAACCCACCGAACGCGGCGATCCTCGCCGTCGGCGCCGCGGTCAAGAAGCCGGTGGTGCGCTCGGTCGGCGGCGCGGACCAGCTCGCCATCGGCCACGAGATGCAGATGACCATGAGCAGCGACCACCGCGTCATCGACGGCGCCATGGCCGCGGCGTATCTCCAGACCGTCAAGCAGTACCTCGAAGCCCCGGCGACGCTGCTGGTGTGACGCGCAGGCGTGCGCGCTTTCGAAGACTCGCGCTCTCCCGGTCGCGTCCTCCCGGAGCACTCACCGCGTCCGAGGATGCGGCTTCGCGTTGCCGGTGACGTTCGCGGAACCTTCCCGCGAACCCGCGCTCTCACCGTCGGGGTTCCGCGTTCAAGCGCCGGATCCGCTCGATCAGCCGCCCCACATCCTCCTCGTCCAGCCCGCGGTACATCCCCACCACCTTGCCTTGCGGCGAGATCAGCAGCAGTTTGCTGGGGTGGATGATGTTCTCCATCGATTCCCCGTTGCCCAGATCGATCCTCGAACCCTTCTCGGGCCCGAGCGCGAAGCCCAGGCCCTTCTCGACCACGGCACTCACCGTGGCTTGGTCCGAGGTCAGGAACGTCCACACTTCGAAGTCCGCAAAGCCCTCGGCGTGCGCCTTGAGCGACGCCGGTGTATCCCGCTGCGGGTCGACGCTGAAACTCACGAGCTGGAACTTGTTCGCCCCCCCGCGCTGGCCCTCGCTCGCCGGCGCATACCCCGGCAGGTCCTTGATCGCCTGCTGCACGCGGATCATCTGTCCCGTGGTGATGGGGCACACCGTCACGCAGCGGGTGAAAATGAAGTTCAGGACCGTGTACCGGCCGCCGCCGGGCTGCCCGGCCTCAAAGATGGAGCGATCACGTGGGCGGCCCTCCTGGTCGCGGGCCTCGAAGGGCGGGATGACCATCGAGGCGTACACGTCGGCGCCGGCGCCGTCGCCCTCGGCGCGATCGCGGGCGGCGCCGCGCGTCCCGGTCTTGACGAGCGCGGGCCCAAGCACCGCGGCCAGCACGACCATCCCAAGCCCCGCCGCAGCCGGGAGCATCCAAAGGGGTTTCTTCGGCGTCTCACTTCTCACGTCATCCGCTCCAGTTCAGCCAAAGGCATGGCCCGTGCGGGAACCCTCGGGCCGGCACGCGTGCGACGAGACGCCTGCCCCGAAGCCGCGGCCCTATGACAGCCCCGCCGTCAGCAGCGCGTCCACCACCATGCCGACCAGCACCACCGGCAGGTAGATGATCGACGCGAAGAACAGCCGGCGCGCGTTGGCGTCGGTCCGCGACCGCGCCAGCCGCACGGACTCAATCACCATCACCAGCGCCGCCAGCCCGGCGAGGATCATGTACAGCGGGCCCAGCCGCTCCGGCATCACCCGCACCGCCACCAGAGAGATCGGCACCAGCGCCACGCTCCACGCCACCACGCTCCGCGCTGTGCTCGCGCCGCTCGGATCAACCACCGGCAGCACCCGGTACCCGCCCGCCTCGTAATCCTCCCGATACTTCCACGCAATCGCCAGGAAGTGCGGCACCTGCCACACGAACATGATCGCGAAGATCGACCAGCCGCCCGGCTCCAGCAGGGCCCCGTACGCCGCCCCGGGCGAACCCGCCGCCCAGCCGATCAGCGGCGGGAGCGCCCCCGGCACCGCACCCACGATCGTTGCCAGCGGCGACACCGGCTTCATCGGTGTGTACCAGAACAGGTAGGTGGCGATCGTCAACGCCGACACCATCGACGCCCACGGGTTGCACACCACGCAGAGCACGCCCAGCCCGGCCACGCTCAGGAGCACGCCCGCCACCAGGCCCGTCACCTCACCCATCCGCCCGCTGGGGATGGGCCGGCAGGCCGTCCGACGCATCCGCGCGTCGCGTTCGGCCTCGAGCACCTGGTTCAGCGCGTTCGCCCCCGCCGCCGACAACGCCGTCCCGATGACGCACCCCAGACCCGCCACCAGCAGCGACGACGCGTCCCAGGGATGGACCAGCGCCGCCATCACGAAGCCCACGGCACTCGACAGCGCCACCATCTTTACGATTCCCGGCTTGGACAACTCGACGACCAACGCCGCCAGCCCGCCCTCGGCCTCTGGAGCGGCCTTCGACGAGGCCGACACCGCCGCGGTGTTCAGGGCGCGGTGCCGACTGGCTTCAGGTTGAAATCCGGGGTCGGGCTGAGGCATGCCGATCACTGTCAGAGCGGAAAGATTCGCGTCTGACAGGAGTATACCCGAGCTCAACGTCCCATCCAGTCAAGGTTCGGGCTGTTCGGGACACGTCAGGATGCCGTGCCCGAGCGGCACCGTCACGGGCAACCGAGGGAGAACTGGCCCAGGAAGATCGTGAGATCGATGGTGTTGATGAACCCGTCGGCGTTGAGGTCGCCGCGTGCCCCCGGGCCGAGGGATGCGCCGAAACTGCCCAGGAAGCGCGTCAGGTCCGCGGTGTTGACGACCCCGTCGCCGTTCAGGTCGGCGCCGAGGCCGCAGATGAAGTGGGTGGTGTCGCCGAGGTTGATCCAGCCGATGTTCTCGCCCCAGGCGAAGCCGCTCATGCGTCCGGTGAAACGGTCGTAGCGTGCCCCCTGGGCGCCTTGCGTGGGCACGGTGTTGAAGTTGATCCATCCGACGTTCTCGCCCCACGCGAAGCCGGACATGACGCCGGTGGTGGCGTCGATGTTGACGCCGTGGTTGAGGCCGGTGGTGTTGGCGTACGAGCCGCCGACGGCGTTGGCCGGGTTGCCGAGGTTGATCCAGCCGATGTTCTCGCCCCACACGAAGCCGCCCATGATGGTTCGGTAGAAGCGGGCTCCCTGGCGGTTGTCGAGGTTTGGATCGGCCACGTTCGCGTCCCGCCAGTTGGTCCACCCGATGTTCTCGCCCCAGGCATACTTCTTGCTCGGCGAGATGGTCGTCTCGGCGCCGGCGACGGACGCGAGAATCAGACCGGCTGCGATCAGGCAAGCGGCGTTGGCGGTTTTCATGGCACGGATCCTCGGGGTTTGGTCAGGTTTCGCAACGGTCGGGCCGACGACTCCGGCGAAAAACCCCGTGTTCCATCCTACGTTCAGCCCGCCGGAGGTCAACGAGAAAATCCTGTTCGGGGGATACCTTGCACCGGGCGTCCTGCCTCCGGGGGTGCCGGGGAGCCGGACCGTCCTTGGGGGGCCGGGTGCGCCGCCGGTCGCCGGCGGGTGATCCGCCTCTCCCGATGCCCCCTGGCGGTGATCGACCTGACGTTCGGGTGTGAGTCTGTCATCAAGGGCAGGGCGGTGATGCAACCCAGGATCGGCGAGACGCCGCCCGGGCTCCCGTGCCCTCTTCCGGCCCGAGTCGGGTCCGTGCGGGCTCAGCCCCACCCCGGAGAGGCGGTTCGAAGATTCCGCATGGGTGGCTGAAATCGCCCGTGGAGAGTCGAACCCGCGCTTGAGGTCGGGGCCGGGCGGGCCGATACGCACCGGGATCGGAGGCCCGGTGCCGTGTCGCACCCGGCTCGTCCCGATCGTGCGTTTTGAGACGGTCGATGCCACCGGCACCGGACCGTTCAGAGGAGGCCCCCATGCAGACGAGCAGCCCGCAAGCCAGCGCCGCGGTGATGGATGAGGTGTCGACTTCGACCGAGGGCGAACTGCTGCAGTTGGTGACCTTCGTTGTGGGCACCGAGGAGTTCGCGGTGCCGATCCTCTCGGTTCAGGAGATCAACCGGATGATGCAGATCACCCGGGTGCCGCAGAGCCCGCCGTTTGTCGAGGGCGTGATCAACCTTCGCGGCAAGATCATCCCGGTGGTGGACCTCCGGAAGCGTTTCGGGTTGGAGGCCAAGCAGGCCTCGCCCGAGAACCGCATCGTGGTGGTGGAGGTGAACGGCCGCGTGATCGGCTTCATGGTGGACAAGGTCAACGAAGTGCTGCGGGTCCCGGGCTCGATCGTCGAGCCCCCGCCGCCGATGGTGTGCGGCATCGACAGCGAGTATGTGCAGAGCGTGGGCAAGTTGGAGGATCGTCTGCTGATCCTGTTGGACCTGGGCCGGCTGTTCGGGGCCGAAGCCGCGGCGGCGCTCGACCGCGTGGCGGCGTGAGCCGATGTCGTTCTCCCCCGCCGACTCCGGCCCCCCGCCGGGGTGCGTCCGCTCCCCGAGCCGGCCTTCGCCCGGAAGCGAGCGGTGGGAACGCCCCCGATCCGACTGCAGACCCAAGCCCCCTCCCCGTCGTTCCCACACCCCGGAGATCAGAGGATGCCCGCGTCCGCCACCGCCATGACCGAAGCCGAGTTCGCGCAGCTGCGGAGAATCGTCTACGACCGCAGCGGCATCTTCTTCCAGGACTCGAAGAAGTACGTCCTGGAGAGCCGCCTGGCTCGGCGTCTCGAAGAACTCGGGTTCGACTCCTTCACGCAGTATCTCCAGTTTCTCACCATCGGCCCGTACCAGATGGACGAGTTCCAGGAGATGTTCAACCGCATCACCATCAACGAGACGAGTTTTTGCCGCAACCAGCCGCAGCTCGACGTGTTTGAGAACGTGGTGCTGCCCCGGCTGATCAAGGACCGGTCGGGTGTGAAGCGTTTGCGCGTGTGGTCCGCCGCGTGCTCCACCGGCGAGGAGCCCTACACCCTGGCCATCCAGATGCACCGGACGCTGGGTGTGCGCCTGGCCGACTGGCGGATCGAGATCCTTGCCACCGACATCTCGGAGAAGGCCCTCACCGCCGCGCAGGAAGGGCGGTACACCTCTTTCTCGTTCCGCGGCGTCAACCCGCTGTTCACCAAGAAGTACTTCCGCGAAGAGGGCGGGTTCTTCCAGATCGACCCGACCATCCAGAGCATGGTCACCTTCGAGCTCCACAACCTGAAGGACGCGATGGCGGCGCGGCGCCACGGCATCTGGGATGTCATCTTCTGCCGCAACGTCATGATCTACTTCGACGACGCCATGAAGAAGCAGGTCGTCCAGACGTTCCACAACCAGCTCGCCCCCGACGGCACGCTGTTCATCGGTCACTCCGAGAACCTGCGCAACATCGACGTTCCCTTCATCCCCATCGACGTGCCCGAGGCCTTCGCCTACGTGAAGAGCGACGCCCCGAAGAGGCCGGCCTGACAGAGCGCCCCCCGCATCCGGGCGACCAACCGAGCGGACCACGATGTCTGACGCACGCGACCCCAACCTCCTGCAAGACTTCCTCACCGAGGCCGGCGAACTCGTCGAGCAGCTCGACAGCGACCTCGTCAAGCTCGAGGCCGAGCCCTCGTCGCAGGCCCTGCTCGACCAGATCTTCCGCGCGCTGCACACCATCAAGGGGGCCGCCAGCTTCCTCGACATGGCGAGCGTCACCACCTTCGCCCACGCCGCCGAGGACGCCCTCAACAAACTCCGCAAGGGGGAGGTCAAGGTCGATCAGCGCGTGATGGACGCCATGCTCAAGAGCGTGGACGTCATCCGCGGGCAGCTCGGCGAACTGAGCGAGGGCGGCGAGCCCTCGGACGGCCCGAAAGACCTGATCGACCAGTTGCACGCGATCGCCGGCTCGATCCCCGAGTCGATGCGCCCGCCCGTGCCCGCGCCCGCCTCACTCCAGGGTGTGGGGCCCCGGTTGACCGAGCCGGCGGTTCAGGCCCCGCGTTCGGTGTCGGCCGATCAGCCCGCCCCGGCTTTCCGCGAAGAAAGCCTCCCCGCGCTGGCCGCCAGCGAGCCGCTTTCGCTCAGCCCGGAGAAGGCCGACGTCCTCTCGTTCATGGTCTCCGACCTGCTCGATTCGACGCGCCAGATCGACGCCGCGGCGATCGAACTCAAGAACGCCTCCACCCGCGCCGCCGCCGCGGCCAAGCTCCGGGAGCTGTCCGACGCGATGCAGCCCACGGCGGACTACTACGGGTTCGCGTTCCTGGGTCGGCTGATCTCGCTGGTCGCCGCCGCCGGCGCCGCCATGGGCTCGGCCCCCGACGCGCCCGCCGCCGAGGCGTCGGTGCGCCTGCGGGCGCTGCGGATGCTGATCGGTGCGTACGCGGAGGGGCTGACCCAGGGCAAGATGCTCTCGTGGCCGCTGGAGACTTTCGAGCAGCGGTTCGGCGACGCGGCCTGCGGGCAGGCTCTCAGCCCCGACATCGCCGGGGCCCACAACGACGACCCGGCGTTGGTTCTGATGCTCGACGGCGTGATCGGTGCGGTTCCCGGAGCGGCCTGCGTTCCCGCGTCCGCCTCCGCTTCCACCCCCGCCCCTGTCGCGGCGGTCGCGGCCGCGTCGTTGGACGAAGGGGTGCTCAACCCGGCGGACTTCGCCGCCGCCATCGATCAGCGCGTCGAGGCCGAGGCGAAGGCGCCGTCGGGCGACAAGCCCTCGGGCGAGGAGTCTCCCGCCGAGAAAGCCGCCGGCGTGTCGCACGCCGCGGGTGCCGAGCAGACCGTCCGCGTCGAGGTTTCGCGTCTGGAGACGCTGATGAATCTCGTCGGCGAGATG
>CAZDYM010000131.1:0-7182 GCA_964509325.1 uncultured Phycisphaeraceae bacterium | reverse complement strand
TGTCCGGGGACAGCCCCTCGCGGCGCGTCGGCGATTTCCAAGGGACCAGCAACCTTGAATCCGATCAAAGCCGCAATCAGGTTGCCGAGTTGTGGTACGAGCAACGGCTGTTCGACGGCGTGCTGCGGCTGAAACTTGGCAAGATCGACGGGAACAAGGAGTTTGACTTCCTCGAGCACGGCGTGGAGTTCCTGAACGCCGGCGCGGGGATGACGGTGACGAACCCGCTGCTGCCCTGCTACCCGGACCCGGCGACGGGGGCGGTGGCGTTCATCTACCCGACGAAGACCTGGTCCATCGGGCTGGGCTTCTTCGACGGGGCGATCAACGACGGGGTCCGCACCGGCGAGCGGGGACCGGCGACGTTCTTTTCCGATGACCTGTCGGACGACTTCTTCTTCACCGCCGAAACCGGGGTGACGTTCGACCTGGGGTTCATCACGGACCTGCGGGTGGCGGCCGGGGTGTGGCACCAGGAGGGCGAGTTCGCCGAGTTCGACGGCGGCGAGCGGGAGGGCACCACGGGGTTCTACGTGGTCTCCGAGGGGACGCTGTGGTCGCCCGGCGGCGGCGACACGGGCGGAGAAGACGACGGGCGCGGCCTGGTCGGGCTGTTCCGCTTCGGGCACGCCGATGAGGACGTTCTCGCGGCGGGGACCAGCGTGGGCGGTGGGTTGCACCTGACGGGCACGTTGCCCGGCCGCGACAGTGACACCGCCGGGCTGTGGGTGAACTGGGTTGACCTGAGCGACGAAGAGGGCGCCGGGTTCGAGGACGACGAGGTGGTGATCGAGTTGTTCTACCAGATCAGGGTCACGCCGTGGGTCTCGGTCATGCCGGACCTCCAGTTCGTGGTGGACCCATCGGGCGGCGGCGAAGTGAGCGACGCGGTGGTGGGCTCGCTGCGTGTATCGGTGACGTTCTAGCCGTCAGTCGTCGGCGCCGGGGATCGTGAACTTGCGCCCGGCCTTGAGCAGGCGTTCGCCCTCGTCGGCGGTCATCGAGCCCTCGGCGACGTACGCCGCGACTTCGCGCCGGGTCCGCTCGCGCTGGGCCGTCTTCACGATCCCGGAGACGACCGACAGGACGATGGCGACGAACCCGAGCACCAACCCGCCGCTGATGGCGATGATCTTGACGATGTCGTCTGGGGACGGTTCCATGGCGAGGGTGATGAGCGGCGACATGGCGGGTTCCATTCGAGGGTGGGTGAAGAGAAGGATCGCGGGGGTCTGGCGGGGAGGCGGCGAGGGGGCCGTGGCGAGGGGGCCGTGGCGAGGGGGCCGTGGCGAGGGGCCGCGGCGGGCACGCCAGCCGGTGGTCAGTTGATCGGCTCCGCCTTCTTGGTCGGGGCGGCCTTCAGGATCCGTTCCGCCTCGTCGGCGGTCATCGAGCCCTCGGCGACGTACGCGGCGAGTTCGCGGCGCGTCCGCTCGCGGTCCTTGTTCTTGGCCGAACTGCTCGCCGCGCCGGCGATGATGCCGACGATCGGCACGGCGACCATGATCGCCATGAGGATGAGGACGAAGGACTGGTTCGAGGAGAGGTCAAGGGCGAGTGTGAGTGGCATGGGGTTCGCTCCCGTTGAGTCGGTCCGCGCGGCGGCGTTCCCGCGCGTGGGGTGATCGGGCGGTCAGGCGTTGTCGCAGGTGGACTTGCCGGCCTTCATCAGGCGCTCGCCCTGCTCGGCGCTGAGGGACCCCTCGGCGATGTACGCGGCGATCTCGCGCCGCGTCCGCTCGCGCGCGGTGTACTTGACCATGCTCTTGATGGCGCTGAACAGGCTGCCGAAGATCACCATCGCGGCGATCATCGTCATCACCCAGTACTCCGCCGCGGCCTTCGCCAGAACATCGAACGTGCCGTCCATCGATCGCTGGTCCTTTCCGCGGGGTCCGCGGGCCCGCCTCGTGCTGGGAGGCGCTGCTCCCGAAACGCTGCGGCTCGTCGCGCCGAAGCCGGCTGGGAGCGGGCGAGCGGGTCGCCGCATCCAATCGTAGGGAATCAGGGGCCCGAGATTTCACGGGACGCGGCGCTCAGGCGATGAGATCGATCAGCCGTGCGACAGGGTTGGGCACCGAGCGGATCATCAGGACGGTGCCCGGGCCCGGGGGCGGCGCCTTGCCGGAGCGCTGCGCTCGCGATGGATCAAGATTGGCCGGGGTGGTCTCAGGCCCGGGAACCAGCGCGGGCGTCGGGCGGGGCGGGTCGGTGCGCCGGTGCGGTACGGGCGGTGACGATCCGGCGGCCCGGCCGCAGGTAGGTTCGGAACAAGTTTGGGATGGATCGACCGCGACAGCACCAACGAGCGGATGACGGCGCGGGTCTTCACGGTTGGCGCGGCGGAGCCAGTCGGCGTAGTCGACGGCGAGTCCGGAAGCCGGCGCCGGCGGGAAGCGGGACGCCTCGAAGGCGTCGCCCACCTGCTGTGCGGCGGCCCACGTCAGCACCGTGATCGGGCCCGGGAGGCCCGTCAGGGGGGACTTCGGGCCGCAGACCGCGTGGGACACCCAGGCCCGGGCCGGCTCCCTCACCGGCGCGGGCCAGGCGGCCTTGGAGGGCCCCCCGATCTGGCTCTCGATCCTCACGCCGGAGGAGGTGCCAAGGGTGTGCCACGGCGCGGAATCCGGCCGGCCCCGAGAAAAGCGGCCTGATTCCTGCGAAAGCCGGGGGTGTTGCGAGCACTCGGATTGTCCGCGGCGCGGCGCGTGGCGTGGGGTCAACGTCGCGTGGCGTCGGCGCGACATCGCGTCCGAGGGTCAACGCCGGCGCGGCGCGTTCACGCCTACCTTCCCGGCTCATGCTCACGAGCGACCTGGACTATGAACTGCCCGAGCGGCTGATCGCGACCCACCCGGTGGAACCGAGAGATTCCTGCCGGCTGATGGTGGTGAGCCGATCGGAGCCGGGGCGGGTCGAGCACCGGTTGTTCCGCGATCTCCCCGAGTATGTGCGCGCGGGCGACGTGATGGTGTTCAACACCTCGGGGGTGCTGCCGGCGAAGATCCAGGGTCGGCGCGCCGGGACGGGGGCGGCGGTGGAAGGGCTGTTCATCCGAGCCCTGACGCCGGGGCGGTGGGAACTGATGCTCAAGACGGGCACACGCCTGGCGCCCGGCATCGAGATCGAACTGGCGGACGCGCACGACCGGATCACGGAGGTGAGGCTGCGGCTGGTTGAACGCGCGGAGGAGCGCTGGGTGGCGGAGGTGCTGGACGGGGCGGGGATGCCCGACGCGAGGCCCGAGGGGGAGGTGCTCAATCGAGTGGGGGCGACGCCGCTGCCGCCGTACATCCGGAAGGCTCGGAAGGACCGTGGCGACCAGACGGACGACGAACTGGACCGGGCGTGGTACCAGTGCGTGTACGCGGAACGAGCAGGTGGGGCCGGGGCAGGGCGCGGAAGTGTGGCGGCGCCGACGGCGGGTCTGCACTTCACGCCGGAACTGCTGGAGCGGCTGCGCGGGATGGGGGTGACGCGGGCGGACGTTCGTCTGGACGTGGGGATCGGGACGTTCAAGCCTGTTTCCACGGACCGGATCGAGGACCATCCGATCCATGGGGAGTGGATCGACGTCCCCGGCGCGGCGGTGCGGGCGGTGGAGCGGGCGCGCGCGTCGGGGGGGAGGGTGATCGCGGTGGGGACCACGGTGGTGCGTTCGCTGGAGAGCCTGCCCGAGCCGGTGACCGACGAACTCCGGGCCGCGGGGTACCAGGGGCAGACCGGGCTGTACGTGATGCCGGGGTTCGCGTTCCGCCGGGTGGACGGGCTGATCACGAACTTTCACCTGCCGCGGTCGACGCTGCTGGCGATGGTCGGGGCGCTTTTCGAGGGCGGGGCCGCCCCGGGCGCGGGTGTGGCCAGGCTGCTGGCGTTGTACCGCGAGGCGGTGCGGGTGGGGTACCGGTTCTACTCATACGGGGACGCGATGCTGGTGCTGCCTTGAGGGGTCCGCGTGCTTTCTTCCGTCGGGGCGGCCCGAGCCGATAGAGTTGTGCGAGAGAACCCGCGACGGAGCGCGGGACGGTGCCTGTGTTTGACCAAGGCGGACGCATGAGGCTGGGCTCGTTGATCGAGGGCTTGGGGCTGGGGGTGCATCCTGGGAAGGCGGTCGGGGACGCCCTGGGGGCTCGGGTGTGCGACATCACGGAGGACTCACGGACGGCGCTGCCGGGGTCGCTGTTCATCGCGCGGGCGGGGACCAAGACGGACGGTCGGAGGTTCATCGCGGCGGCGTTGGAGGCGGGGGCGGAGGTGGTGCTGGGGGACGGGGCGCCGGACGCCGAGCTGGCCCGGGCGCACCCGGGGGTGGTGTTCCTGGCGACGGGCGAGGTGGCGCGGACCGCGGCGGTCCTGGCCGAGCGGTTTTATGGCAACCCGACAAGCCGGCTGAAGTTGATGGGCGTGACGGGGACCAACGGGAAGACCACGGTGGCGCACTGCGTGCACCGGCTGATGAACGCGAGCAAGCGCCGGTGCGGGCTGATCGGCACGGTTCAGATTGATGACGGGACGGAGGTCTCCGAGGCGGTGATGACCACGCCGCCGGCGTGCGAGCTTTCCGCGACGTTCGCGCAGATGCTGGAGGCGGGGTGCGTGGCGGCGTCGATCGAGGTGTCGAGCCACTCGCTGCACCAGCACCGCACCACGGCGCTGCGGTACGCGTGCGCGGTGTTCACCAACCTCACGGGGGACCACCTCGATTACCACGGGACGATGGAGCGGTACGCCGACGCGAAGGCGACCCTGTTCGAACTGCTGCCCCCCGAGGCGACGGCGATCGTGAACACCGACGACCCGTGGCACGGTCGGATGATCCGGGGCTGCCGCGCGGGGGTGCTCTCGTGCTCCCTCGACCCGGCTTCGGGCGCGGCGTGCCGGGTCGAGGCGGGGCCGGCGGGTTTCGGCGGCGCCCGCGCGCGGTACCTCGGGCCCTGGGGTTCGTTCGAGATCACGCTCTCGATGGTGGGCCGGCACAACCTGATGAACACGCTGCAGGCGGTGGCGGCGGCGTGGGTGATGGGCGTGTCGGCGGAGGACCTGGCGCGGGCCGCCGCGCTAATGGAGGCCCCGCCGGGGCGGCTGGAGCGCGTGACCGGCCCCGAAGGATCGGGAGATTTCGCGGTGTTCGTCGACTACGCCCACACCGACGACGCGCTGGCGAACGTGCTGCGAGCGACGCGGCCGCTGGTGCCCAGGGGCTCGTCGCTGCGGGTGGTCTTCGGCTGCGGGGGCGACCGGGACCGGACGAAGCGGCCTCGGATGGCCCGGACGTGCTGCGACCTGGCGGATCATGTGACGATCACCAGCGACAACCCGCGGACGGAGAAGCCCGGGGCGATCATCGACGAGATCCTCGCGGGGGTGCCCGCGTCGGAGCGTGGCCGCGTGGACGTTCACGCGGATCGGCGGCGTGCGATCTTCCACGCCGTGGGGCTGTGCCGCCCAGGCGACGTGCTGGTGATCGCGGGCAAGGGGCACGAGACGTACCAGCTGCTGCCCGACGGCGCGGGGGGAATCCGGCGGATTGACTTCGACGACCGGACGGTGGCGCGGGAGGCGCTGGAGCAACTCGAGAAGCAGGCCGCCGCGCGTGCCCCGGCGTGAGCACGGGCCGATCCTGAGTGACTTTTCCCATGAACTTCTGGACCCCATCGAATCTCCAGGGCGTGACCTCGGGCGTGTGGGCGGTTCGTCCGCCGAGCGCGGAGGCGTTCCGCGCGGTGGTCGACGGCGTCGGCACCGACTCGCGCGCCCTGCCCGCCAACAAGGCCTTCATCGCGCTGAAGGGTGAGAGCTTCGACGGTCACGATTTCCTCGCGTCGGTGGGCGCCGCGCCGCTGGTGGTTGTGTCGGACGAGACGAAGGTGCCCGAGTCGTGGCGCGCGCCCGGCGCCGCGGCCCCCGCCGTGCTCCGCGTCGATTCCACGCTGAGAGCGCTGCAGCGGCTGGCGTCCGCGTACCGGCGCGGGCTGCCGCAGCTCCGCGTGGTGGGCGTGACCGGCTCGAACGGCAAGACCACGACGACGCGGCTGCTGGACGGGCTGCTGTCGGTGAAGCTGCGCGGCTCGGCCAGCGTCAAGAGTTTCAACAACCACATCGGTGTGCCGCTGACCCTGCTGGCGGCCCGCCCGTCGGATCAGTACGTGGTGTGCGAGATGGGGATGAACCACGCGGGCGAGATCGCGCCGCTGACGGAGATGGCGCGGCCCGACGCGGCGGTGATCACCTCGCTCGGTCGGGCGCACATCGAGAACCTCGGCAGCGTCGAGGCGATCGCGAAGGAGAAGGCGTCGATCTACGCGGGGCTGAAGCCGGACGGCCTGGCGGTCGCGCCGGCCGACACGTCGCTGCTGACGGAGTACGTGCGGCGTCTGGCGCACGCGGTCACGTTCGGTCGCGCCGAGCACGCCGACCTGAGGGTGACGGCCATCGAGACCCTTCGAGACGACGGGGGCGAGCCGCGGGGTCAGCGCTTCACGGTCAACGGGCGGCAGTCGTACGAGATCCCCCTTCTGGGCGAGCACAACGTGCTGAACGCGTGCGCGGCGGTGGCGGTGGCGCGGCGCTTCGGGCTGAGCGAGGAGGAGATCGCGCGCGGGCTGGGCGCGGCCCGCCCGCCGGAGATGCGGTTCCACCGCGTCAGCATCGGCGGGGTGAGCGTGATCAACGACGCGTACAACGCCTCGCCGGAGTCGGTAGCGGCGGCGTTGAGGACCTTCGCCTCGCTGTGGCCGGTGGGCAAGGCGGCGCGCCGCGTGCTGGTGCTGGGGGACATGCTGGAACTGGGCGAGCACTCGGACGCGGCCCACGACGAGATCGGGCGGCTGATCGCGGCGGCGTGCCCGTGCGACGTGCTGGTGACGATCGGGCCCGGCGCGGCGCGGTACGCGCGGGCGGCGGGAGTGAACAACGCCCGAACAATGCGGTACGCCGCCGCGGACGAGACCGCGTGCCGCGAGATCGCCGAGGAACTCCGCGCCGGGGACGCGGTGCTCGTGAAGGCCTCGCGCCGGATGGGGCTGGAACGGGTGGTCAGGGCGCTGGAGCAGCGGCACGGGGTGGGCCCGCGCCCGGAGGTGGTCACGTCGCCGGTGGCGCGGGCCGGGGCGGGGAAGGGGTGAGGATCAAAGCGGGACGCGGCGGAATGTCGATGACACAGGCCGGGCCCGCGGGCCCGGG
>CAZDYM010000130.1:0-7187 GCA_964509325.1 uncultured Phycisphaeraceae bacterium | reverse complement strand
CCATCGCCGGGTTCGCCCTGAAAAACTGCGTGAAGCACGAGATGCAGCAGTCCCGCGGGTCGCGGATCACGCACACCACCTTCCCGCGCGGGAACAGCCGGTTCAGCAGCGCCACGCGGTAGATCGTGAAGGGGTTCTTGTCCAGCAGCGTCACGCCCTCGCGCCGCAGCCGGGCCGCCTCGCACGCCGGGCCGCCCTCCGCCTTCACCTGCTCCCAGTAATACGCCCGGAGACGGAGCCACTGCTCCGGGGTCATCGCGTCGAGCAGCCCGGCCCAGCGTTCGGGGTCCTCGTGCGGGCGGCCGGGGTCGTGCGCCGGGTCGAGCACCCGGCGCGCCTCGTACTCGAGGTTGTTCACCGTGGGCGGCTCGTCCAGAGCGGTCACCCTCGGGTGGGCCCCCAGCGCGTTCTCGGTCATCGTCGTGCCCGAACGCGGGAACCCCACCAGGAAAGCGGGCTCGGGCAGGTCGTCGACCGCGTCCCCGGGCGGCCTGCGCCACTTCTCGAACCGATCCGCCGAGATCGACCCATACGACCGCACGCACTCGAACACCACCGCGTCGGAACTCATCAGGGCGTTGCGCACGCTGGGGAACGCCCGCCGCAGCGCGTTGCTCTCCTTGAACAGCCCCCACGCCTCGACGTGCTTCTTCTGCTCGTCCAGCGCCTGGGCCAGGTGGTGCAGCGCCCGGCACCGCACCTCGTCGTTGGGCGCCGAGGCCGCGACCTCGCGGAGCACCGCCTCGGCCTCCGCGGCACGCCCGCCCCGCGTGTCCGACGCCGCCAGGAGCATCCGCAGCTGAGGGTCGCCCGGGTTGTGCTTCAGGCCCTTCTCCAGCACGGAGCGGGCCTTGTCCGGCTTGCGGTCCCGCTCCAGCATCACGGCGCAGGCGCAGTACGTCTCCACGCGCTTGGGGTTCAGGAACATCGCCCGCTCGAAGCACTCGACCGCCTCTTTGGGCTGCCCCAGCGCCTGGTGGGCCGCTCCCATCTCGTGCCACACCGGGGCCCGGCGCGGCTCGACCTGCGCCGCCCTCTTCAGCACCCCGAGCCCCTCGCGCTCGCGCCCCATGTTCACAAGCACCCAGCCGTGCTGGAACAGCACCTCGGGGTGCCGCGGGTACGCCTCCGCCGCCGCCCGCAGCACCATCTCGGCGCGCCCGTAGTCGGCCGCCTGCTGCAGCCGGATCGCCTCGTTCACCAGGTCGAGCGCCGCGCGGGCCGGCGCGCCCCCCGCTCGATTCGTCGGCGGCACCGAGCGGAACGTCACGACACCTTCTCCGATGCTCCCTCCGCCGCCCCCGCCCCCGCCCCCGCCCCGGCGTCCGCCGCCTCAAAACTCGACGCGTACCCGAACTCTTTCACGAACGGCTCCAGCCCCGCGAGGATCGGCTCCAGGTGCTTGCGGTACTTCGTCCACCGCCCCTTGGCGCCCGCGTTGATCTTCGTCCCCGTCGTCATCCACGATGGCGTGTTCACGTACCGGCTCTTGGCACGGTCCTCCGGCCGCAGCACCCGGTCGTCCCACTCCAGCCCGAGAAACTCCAGCTGCCGACGCGCCTGACCCTCGGGGTCCGCCACCGTGTCCTCGTAACGGAAGGGCAGCACCGGCGTGGTCAGCCGATCACGCAGCGTCAGATACAGCCCCATCAGGTCGGCGTAGAACGCCGCCGTGCTCTCCAGCCGCAGAAACTTCACCATCGCCGGGTTGTGCACGAAGTACTGCACGTACGCCGAGAGGCAGCAATCCCGCGGGTCGCGGATCGCCACCAGCACCCTGCTCCGCGGGAACACCCGGTTGATGAACCCCAGCCGCCCCACGTGCACCGGGTACTTGTCCACCAGCAGCCGTCCGTCGAGCCCGCCCTCGTACTCACGCTCGGCGCCGCGCCAGTACTGCGCCCGAAGTTCCCGCAACTGATCTCTGGTCAGCGCGTCCAGCGCCGCCGAAAGGTCCGCTTCCTCGCCCGCGCCGCGCGGCGCCCCGGGAAGAACCCCCAGGCGCATCCAATCCTCGACCTGCACCAGCGGGCCCAGCAGCATCTGCCGCTCCGGCGTGGCCACCACCCGCGGGTGCGCGCCCAGCACCTGCTCGGTCAGGGTCGTCCCCGACCGCGGGAAGCCCACCAGAAACGCCGGCGAGGGCCGGCCGTCCTCGGGCTCCTCCTTCATCCAACGCTCGAACTGCTCCCGCGTCAGCCGCGACTGCGCCCGGATCGCCGGCGTGATCGTGTCGTTCGCCAACGCCCACCGCGCCTGCGGCATGCGCTCCTGCAGCAGATTGCACCGCGTGTGTGCCTCGAACGCGCCGTCGAAATCCCCCAGCTTGTCCAGCGTCAGACCCAGGGTGTGCCACGCCCGAGCGAACGCCGGCACCTCGCGGTCGGTCACCGGCATCTTCACCAGTTCCCGCAGGTCGTCCCGCGCCGCTTCGAGTTCGCCCTCGCGCATCCGGATCCCCGCGTGAATCGCGCGCAACTGCGGGTCGCCCGGGATGTGCTTCAGGCCACGCTCGATCACCTGCCGCGCCTTGGCCGGCTGGCTCGAACGCTCGTACACCGACGCCGCCCCGCCGTAGGGGTCCGCCATCGACGGCTTCAGCGCCATCGCCCGCTCGTAGCACTTGATCGCCTCCTCGGCGGGCCCCGTGATCTGCAGGATCGTCCCCAGAAGGTAGTGCGACTCCGCCCGCGTCCCCGCCAACGCGACCGCCTTCCGCGCCGACTCCGCCGCCTTCAGCGGCTCACCCAGGCTCTTATACGTCCACGCCAGCGCGTGGTGCGCGTCCGCGGACCGCGGCGCCAGCGCCACCGCGTCCTCCAGCAACCGCGCCGCGTGGTAGTACTTCCCGTTCGCCGCCAGGCCGTTGGCCTGCGCGATCATCTGCTCGATGCGTGCGGCGGGGACGGGCGGCATGTTCTACAACGCCCTCCCCGCCGGCGCCGGAATCGCGCCGAGCGACGCCGAAGCGCCGAACAAACGCTCCCGCGCCGTCTCGTACCGCGACATCGTTCCACGCACCACGTCCTCCGGCAGCACGGGCCCCGGCGCCTGCTTGTTCCACCGCCCCGTCGCCACCAACCCGTTCAAGTACTCGCGGAGAAACTGCTTGTCAAAGCTCGCCTGCTCACCCCCCGGACTCCACTTCTCCGCGTCCCAGTACCGCGAGGAATCCGGCGTGAGCACCTCGTCGACGAGCACGGGCTCGCCCCCCGCCCCGCCAACCGCCCCGCCCGCCCCCCCGCCGCTGTTTTCCGGGAAGCCGAACTCGAACTTCGTGTCGGCGAGGATCACCCCGCGCTCCCGCGCGTACCCGTGCGCCATCGCGTACACCGACAGGCTGATCGAGCGCAGCTTCTCCATCACCCCGGACCCCGCCACCGCGCACGCCCGCTCGAAGGTGATGTTCTCATCGTGCGAGCCCGCTTCCTCCTTGGTCGCGGGCGTGAAGATCGGCTCCGGCAGCCGGTCGCCGCGCCGCAGCCCGCCGGGCAACTTCACGCCGCAGACCGACCCCGCGCGCTGATATTCAAGCCAGCCCGACCCGTCGAGATACCCACGCACCACGCACTCGATCGGGATCACCCGGCACCGCCGCACCAGCATTGACCGTCCGCGCAGCATCGCGGCTTCCGCCCCGCTCAGCCCGCCGATGCCCGACACGCCGGAGATCGACATCCCCACCAGGTGGGTCCGGGCCAGACCGCGGTCCCGGATCAGTTCGAACCACCTCAGCGAGATCTCCGTGAGCAGACGCCCCTTGCCCGGGACCGGCGTCGGCATGACCACGTCAAACGCCGAGATCCGGTCCGACGCGACCATCAACAGCCCGCCGGACGCCCCGCCGCCGCACGCCTCCCAACCGGGGGGACATCGTTCCAACGGGACCTCGTACATATCCCGCACCTTGCCCTGTCTCCGACCGGGCAACCCCAGATTGGTTTCGAACACCGCGTCCATCGGACCATTCTACGGCACACCCCACCAGCCCCTTCGACCCCGACCAAATCCCCACGCCCGCAACCCCACGCGCCGGATTCCCATCGATTCATCCGCCGCACACTATGATCCGACCCTTGCCCACTGCCCGCCCGTCCCGACCCCCTGACCACCCCCACCCAGCCCGGCCCCCGAACCCCGAACCCCGCCCGCCTTCATCGCCCATGCTCTGTTTCGCGGTCGCAGACGCCGCCCAACCGCCCGCTCCGTCCTCCGGCGCACCCGGGAAGCTGTGGCGTGGGGCCTATGTGATCGGCAAGGAAGACCTGCCCGTTCCCGGCGTCGTCTCGCCCGACGCCTCCGGGAGCCAGGTCACCTGCCGCACCTCGATCCGCGGCGCCGCCGCCATGGGCCTGCAGGTCGATTGCGGCCGGCACGGGGTCCTCAGCCTGCGCACCTGCCTGCTGCCCGACCGCGACAAGCCCTACGTCCTGAACCTTGAACTCGCGCGACGCAGGATCATGCTCCTCATCAACAAGATCGAGGAGTGGGGCTGGAGCGACCTCGCCGCGACCGATTCGGTGATGACCGGCCTCGACCGCTCGCGCGATCTGTTCACTTCGGCGCTGGTGGCTTCGAACCCCGCCGATCAGTGCCGCCTGGCCCGCGAGAGCCTCCTGACCGCGCTGGAAGCCGGGGAGGCCCTGGCGCGCCGCGACGCCGAGCGCTCCCTCGCCGCCCGGCTCGCCGCCAACGACCGGCCCCACATCGGCGTCGCCGTTCACTGCGACCAGTTCGCCGAGGCCCTGCAGAAGACCATCGCCGGCAGCGTCGATTTCATCCGCGTCCCGCTCCGCTGGAACCGCATCGAACCCGACGAGGGCCGATTCGATTTCACCAGGATGGACCGCTGGGTCGAATGGGCCGTCCGCACCGGCAAGGTCCCGGTCACCGCGGGCCCGGTCATCGACCTCTCCCCGCGCGCCTGCCCCCGCTGGCTGCACGTGTGGAACCACGACTACGAATCGCTCCGCGAGTTCGCCTACGAGCACGCCAAAAGAGTCGTCACCCGCTACCGACGCACCGTCTCCAAGTGGGTCGTCTCCGCCGGCATGAACCTCAACGCCGGCTTCACCCTCAGCATGGAGCAGATGATCGACCTCACCCGCGTGGCGGTCATGACCGTCCGCAAGCTCCACCCCAGCGCCCCCGTCTTCGCCGAGATCACCGAGCCCTTCGGCGAGCACGCCTCGGCGAACAGCCAGTCGGTCGCGCCGCTTCTCTACGCCGAGCTGCTGCTCGGCTCGGGCGTGCAGATCGACGGTTTCGCCCTGACCGTGCAGATGGGAGACGCCCGCGCGTCCCGCGCCACCCGCGACCTGCTCGAACTCAGCGCCATGCTCGATACCTACGCCGAGTTCGACCGACCCATCATGGTCACCTCCCTGGGCTGCCCCAGCGGGCCCGCCCCCAGCGCGACCGGACCCGACGCCGGCAACTGGCGCGGCCCCTGGTCCCCGGATTCGCAGAGCGCCTGGATGTCGCACGCCGCCGCCGTCTGCCTCAGCAAGCCGCTCGTCAAGTCCGTCTGCTGGCAGTCACTCTTCGATACCCCGGACGGGCCCGACATGCCGATGGGCGGGCTCATCACCTCCGACGGCAGGCCCAAGCCGGGCCTGGCCCGCTTCACCGAGATCGCCAGAGCCCTCCGCGACAGCCGCCCGCTCCCCATGTGAGGCCGGCGACGGCTCGCCTACGCTCAACACCGCGATGTGCGGACGCTTCACCTTTCTCTTCACCTGGAAGCAGCTGCACGCGCTGCTGGCGCTGGACGCCTTCCCATCGTTCGAGATCGCCCCACGCTACAACGCCGCCCCTTCACAGCAGGCGGCCATCGTGCGACAAGACGCCGGGCCGGGCGGGCCGCGGCGCGTCGGCGCCGCCGCACGATGGGGGCTCGTCCCCCCCTGGGCCGACTCCTTGGCGGTCGGCAACATGATGGTCAACGCCCGCGCCGAGACGCTCACCAGCAAGCCGGCCTTCCGCGAGGCCTTCGCCAAACGCCGCTGCATCGTCCCGATCTCCGGCTTCTATGAGTGGCGGACGCACGCCCCCGCTCGCGCCCGGGGTTCCCGGTCCGCCCGACACCCGCCCAAGCAGCCCTTCTATATCCGCCGTCCCGACGACGCCCCCATGCTGCTCGCCGGCCTGTGGGAACGCTGGCACGACCGCGCCACGCCCACCGCCCCGCCCGTCGATTCCTTCACCATCATCACCTGCCCACCCAACGCGTTCATGGCCCGGCTCCACGACCGCATGCCCGTCATCCTCGCGCCGCACGCCGCCGAACTCTGGCTCGATCCGTCGGCTGGCCCCGAATCGCTCGCGCCGCTGCTGGTCCCCTGCCCGGACGCCGCGCTGTCCATGCACCCGGTCTCGACGCGCGTGAACAGCCCGAAGAACGACGGGCCCGACCTCATCACCCCGCGCCCAGAGCAGGAGCCCGGGCTGTTCACGCCTTCCGAGTAACCCCTCCCCACCGTCGCTACGGGATCGCCAGCTCGCTGGGCCCGATGGTGGCGTAGGTCAGAGCGCCCAGCTCGCGCCCCGCGAGGTACGAGTTCAACCCCTCCAGCGTCACCCGGTCGTACTGCGCCGCCAGCTCGTCGAGCGAACGCGGCCGGCCCAGCCGGTGCTGGTCCCGCGCCAGCGCCGCCGCTCGCGCGTTGCTGGACTCCCCGCTCATCACCAGTTTGCTCTTCAGACCGACCACCGCGCGCCGCAACTCGTCCTCCGTCACCCGCCCCTGCGGCGTGAGAATCCGCCGCAGTTCACCCATCAGCACCGTCAGCGTCTCCTGCGCACGCTCCGGCGTCGTCCCGGAATACGCCACCGTCCGCCCGTGCGTCTTGTCCGCGGAGTACGAGGCGTACACGCTGTAGCACAGCGCCCGCTTCTCCCGGACCTCGCTGAACAGCCGACCCGACATCCCGCCGGACAGCACCGCTGTCGCCACGCGCTCGAGCCAGCAGTTGTGGTCGGTCTCGGCGGGTCCGTCGTAGCACACCGCGATGTGAACCTGGTTGGTCTCGTCTTTCTCGTGCACCACGCCGCGGAGGCCCTGCCCGGACCACGTCACCGCCGCCGCCGCGCCGCCCCATCCCTTCAGCAGTTCGTTCAGCCGCCGCGCCACCGGCTCGGGCTCGACCCCGCCCGCGACGGCGAGGATCGCCCCGCCCGGCACCGCC
>CAZDYM010000129.1:1264-7187 GCA_964509325.1 uncultured Phycisphaeraceae bacterium | reverse complement strand
CGCCGCGTGCAGCGCCGCCCGCGACGCCCACAACCACCCCGCGAAGACCGCCGCCAGCACCAGCAGCACCAGCAGAATGACCGACAGCGTGTCCACGCCGGGAGTGTAGTGGAGCATCACGGCGGGGCCGACGCCGACACCCGGGTTCGCGAGCGGGCGCCGCGACGGACCCGCAACCCATCACCGGCCGCGAGCCGGCGCCACCGGGCCCGCCCTACAGCACGAACCCCTTCAGAAGCAGCACCGCCACCCCGAAGTAGATAATCAGCCCCGACACGTCCATCAGCGTCGCGATGAAGGGCGTCGAGCTCGTCGCCGGGTCGAGTTTGAGCGCCCTGAGCCCCAGCGGCATGAGCGACCCCACCAGCGTGGCCCAGCACACGATGGCCAGCAGCGACAACCCGACCATGACGGCCACGCGGTTGTGGTGCGCTCCGTAGTCGTACCAGCCCAGGTGGTGCCACACGAGCACGCGGGCGGTCCCCAGTGCGCCCAGCAGCACGCCCAGCGAAAGGCCGATGACCAGTTCCTTCTTGACGACCCTGAACCAGTCCTTGAGCGTCACCTCGTGCAGCGTGAGGGCGCGGATCACCAGGCTCGCCGCCTGCGAGCCCGAGTTCCCGCCCGAGGAGATGACCAGCGGGACCAGCAGCATGAGGAACACCGCCGCCGCCAGCTGCGCCTCGAAGTACTGCATCACCGTCGCGGTGAGCAGCTGGCCCGCGAACAGGATCACCAGCCAAGGGGCCCGCTTGCGGAGCATCTCGCGGTAGCCCGACTGCATGTACGGCTCGTCGAGCGCCTCGACGCCGCCGCTCTTCTGGATGTCCTCGGTGGCTTCCTGCTCGGCGACGTCGGCCAGGTCGTCGTGCGTGACGATGCCCAGCAGCACGCCGCGCGAATCCACCACCGGGAGCGCCACGCGGTCGTAGCGCTGGAGCATCCGCACCGCCTCTTCCTGGTCCTGCTCGGCCCGCAGCGTGACGAACGAGCGGTTCATCAGGCTCTCGACGGTGTCATCGGGGTTGCCCAGCAGCAGTTGCCGGAGGCGCAGGTCGTCCACCAGCACGCCCTGGTCGTTCACGACGTACACCACGTTGATCGTCTCGGCGTCCCGCCCGTGCCGACGGATGTGGTCCAGCGCGTGCGCGAGCGTCCAGTCCGACTTGATCCGCACGTAGTCCGGCGTCATCAGACGCCCGACGCTCCCGGGCTTGTATCCCAGGATCGCCTGCGTCTCCTTCCGGTCCTCCGGGTTCAGGCTGGCGATCAGCCGCTGGGCCACCTCCGCGGGCAGCTCGTCCAGCAGCCGCACCCGGTCGTCCGGGTCCATCGCCTCGAAGATCCGCACCGACCCCTTGTCGCCCAGCCGCGCGATGATCTCCTCCTGCTTCTCGACCGCGAGGTACGAGAAGCACTCGGCGGCGTCGTCGCGGAGCAGGAACCGGAAGGCCACCGCCGCCTGGTCCGCGTCGAGGTTCGAGAGGATCTCCGCCACGTCCGCCGGCGGGATGCTGGTCAGCACCTCGCGCAGTTCGGAGTACCGCGCGTCCTCGATCAGTTCGCGCACTTCCGGCTCGATGAGGTGGGCGGTGGGGTTCATCGCAGGAACGGTCTCACCGCGGGGACGCGGAGAGCGCGGAGGAAGGCAGGGAAAGGGAAAGTGGAGAGGAAAACCCGGCACTGTCGGAGCATCCCCGACCGCGGAGCGGATCGTTCCGAAGGGAACGAGAGCCGCACGCTCACCGTCATTCTCAGTCTCCTCGCTGCCTTCCTCCGCGCTCTCCGCCTCTCGGCGGTGAAAAAAGAAAAAGAACAAGGCCCGATCCGCGACGGACCGGGCCCGTGGTGTACCACTGATTGGCGCGTTGTCCAAGCGCGTCGGCGGGTTTCGCCCGAGAGAGCGCCGGGGCGGTTCAGAGGGTCGCCGAGGTGTAGGGCAACAGGGCCATGTACCGGGCCCGCTTGATGGCCTGACCGATCATCCGCTGCTCGCGGGCGCTGGCGCCCAGGCGCCGGCGGCTGAGGATCTTCCCGTTGGGCGACATCATCCGACGCAGCGTGTCCACGTCCTTCCAGTCCACGTACGCGATGCCCAGCCCGGACACCTTGGTCGGACGCGGACGCGGGCCGGGGCCGCCCGTTCCGGTCGCGCCGGCGGGAGCGGCGGCGGCAGGGGCGGCGGACGGGGCAAAGGACGAACGGTTCATCTGCGACATCGAAAACGCTCCTCGTCGTGGACTGGCGGCCCCGCAAACGGCGGAGCGACGGGATTCACGGAGAAATCGGGTCAGGACAATAGTCGCAACGCTCCCGGGAGTCCATCCGGGCCACCTCCACGCAGCCGGGCTCAACCCCAGGAAACCCCTTTCAGGCATTCTGAGCGTTCTTTGTCAAAAGAACTTGACACGACGGCAATGTCATGTATACTTGACACATTGTCGTGTATACCAGTCATCGTGCCCTGCCCGAGTGGCGTTTCATGAAGGAGAATCGATGGGAGCCTCGTTTGAAGAAAAGAGCGTCTGGGTTCAGTTGGGCGCCACCATGCTGGCCCTGGTGTCGTACGCCCTGGTTGCAGGTTGGATGCTCAGTCGGGGGGTGACGGAACTCCCGGCGTACGCGGCGGTGTTCGGCGTTTCGGTGGCCGCGATGGTGGCCGTCATGGTCGCCGGGTTGGTGGCGGCGGCGATCAGCGGGCGGCGCGACAGCCCGGACGAGCGGGACCGCCTGATCGCCTGGAAGGCGGAGCACCGCTCGTCGTGGCTGCTGGTCCTCGGGGTGATGGCGGCGTTGGCGGGGCTGGTGCTCGGCATGTCGAGCCTGTGGGTGGCGCACGCCCTGCTCATCGCCCTGTTCCTCAGCCAGTTGCTCGCGTATGTGCTTCAGGTCGTGTGGTACCGCAGGGGGGTGTGACGATGAGCGTCGAAAAGATCGTCATCGAGAACCGCATCCGCCGCCTGCGCTTCGAGTGCGGCGAGATGACCCAGCAAGCCCTCGCGGACATGGTCGGCGTCAGCCGCCAGACGGTCAACGCCATTGAGGGCGGGAAGTACACGCCCTCGCTCGAAGTGGCGTTCCGGATGGCGCGGGCGCTCAAGCGCCCGGTCGAGGAGGTGTTTGTCTGCGTGGGCGTGCCCGGGTGACGCCTACCAGAAGAACGCGCGGAACAGGTCGGTGCGCCACCAGTCCCACTGGCTGCCGGGCCACCATTGCACGACCGCGAGGCCGCCCAGCAGCGCGATGGTGACCACCGACGCCGTGACCGCCCGCGGGCTGTCCAGGCGCATGTAGCGCGAGACCGCGAACCACCAGAACACCCCGAGCCACGCCGCCGCCGCCAGCATCGCCCAACTGCTGCGGAAACCGCTGACCACGAGGAACTCCCACGGGTTGGTGGGTGGCCCGGCGTTGCGGCGCTGGTCCACCATCAGGATCGCCACCCGGGCCAGCCGGAACGACAGCATGATGGTCGCAACCCCCAGAAACCCGTACACCCCGGCCCGCCAGACGTGCTCGCGCCGGACCTTGGCCCTCTCCAGCGTGGCCCCGAGCACGAGGAAGACGAACGGCGCCAGCGCCGCCGCGGCCGGCGCGATCCAGAAGAACGGGTTGGTCGAGAAGGGCCAGGGCCACAGCAGCGTGACCAACAGCAGCCCCGGGGGCCACGGCGTGCGGTTGCCGATGCCCAGGCCCCACAGCAGCGCCCACGCCGCCCCGCAGGCGTACAGCATCAGCAGCGCCACGAAGGCGAAGCCCGACAGCGCGTTGAAGTCAACCGGGTGCCCCAGTCGCACCCCGCTCCAGAACTGCGACGGGCGCATCACCCGGCGCCACGTGCGCGCCGACATCATCGGGCCGGCGGGGAACCGGCTGCCGCGGCGCTCCGCGAACCATTCGGGCGGCACGGCGTGACGCCCCAGCAGCTCGCCCCACGCAAACTCGAGCCCGCACTCGCTGCACACCCCCGACATCGGGCACGCTTGCTCCCACGTCGGCGGGAGCCCCGAGAGGTCGTACCCGCAGCGCGGGCACTCGCAAGGCTGGGAAATGATCGGGGCGTCGGGTCTCACGGTTCGCGGGATCATCGCCGGTCGGAGGGGGACACGTCAGCACGCCCCGAGTTCCGACCGCGCGTCCATCGCGGCAGGGGTCGGTGCCCCGTCAACCGTGGCTGAGAAGCGCAGAATTCTGCCAAGATTCGGTTGATATCGGCCAATCAGGGTTGACATGCCTGAAGCAGGGGGTAGCCTACGGCGGAGGTCGGCCGGGAACCGCCCTCACACGTCGTTTCGGAAACCAACGGTCAAAGTTCCGGCGGATGCCGGGGCGCCGAGCGCGGTCACCCGGTTGGGTGGTGCCGGCCCGGTGGCGAGGGAAGGGAAGAAACTCATCATGAACAACCATCTGTGTGCGCTCGCGGGCGTTCTGGCCTGCACGGTGTCGGTGTCCGCCGGCGTCCTCAACGACTACAACCTCATCGTCCTCAACAACCTCGACTCGAACTCCGAGGTTGAGGGGCGGGCGTTCGTCGGCGGCAGCATCGTCGGGGGGGATTCCTCGAACTACGGCACCATGCTGTCGCCCGCCGCCGCGTTCTCCAACGTGGACGTCCTCACCGTCGTCGGGAGCATCTCCTCGGGCAACCCCATCCAACTCCAGGTCGGCGACCTCCGCCTCGGGGGCAGCCTCGGGCGCATCGTGAACTTCAACGGCGTGGGCGGCAACCTCGTCAGCGATCCCGGCGTGGGCTCGATGCTCCCGGGCGTCGCCGCCGCCATGAACGGCGCCTCCGGCGCCATGCTCGCCCTGACCCCCGACAGCGTTGCCAGCATCCCCAACGGGCAGCCCGGCCCGCTGGTGTTCAACTGCACCCCGGGCGGCGACGGCCTGGCCGTGTTCAACGTCAGCGGCGCGCAGGTCTTCTCGAACAACCTCGTGCAGCAACTCGAACTGAACCTCAACGGCAGCCAGGCGGTGGTCATCAACGTTTCGGGCACCAACATCACCTTCAACCAGGGCAACATGGTGGGCGCGTGGAACACGCTGTTCGCCCGCGCCAACGTCATCTGGAACTTCTACGAGGCCACCGACATCCTCTTCGACCGCGCCATGAACGGTGCCGTGCTCGCCCCGCTGGCCCATGTCCGCAACAACACGGTCATCGAGGGCTCCACCTTTGTGAAGTCGTTCCTGCAGCGCGGCGAGGTGCACCTGCCGGGGTACACCGGGTTCGTCCCCACCCCGGGCGCGGTCGGGCTGCTCGGGCTGGCCGGTCTCGCGGCCCTGCGCCGCCGGCGCTGAAGAGCCCTCTTGACACCATGCACCGATTCACGGGGCCCCGCTCGTCGGGGCCTTTTTCGTTCCAGGGGAACGCCCGGCACTTCAGGGAAACCGAGCGACGACCTGAAACCGGCGGCGGGTTTCACCGATATCTTGAGCGGTGCCGCACCAGCGCGGAACCTTTCGTGCATGTCTCGGCATCGAAGTTTTGGTTTGTTCGCCTTGACACGGTCCGAATCGGGCGTATCGTCCTTCCCAGTCATGACGTTCTCCGCCGCCATTCTCACCGCCATCCGAACCGCGAAAACGCGGGCGGGTGTGGTCGTGGCCGGGCTTGAGAACGCCGTGAAAGCCGCCATGTGCCACCTTTGCCAGTGTCAGCACCAGCAGCATGTTGCTGCGGCGTGCGGCGCGAAGGGCCGGTGCATGGGAAGGATGAACTGCTAGGTTCAACCCCCGAAGCCCCGCTCAAAGGTCCAGAAGGGCCGCGCCGCACGCCAGCGACGCGGCCCATGTTGTTTTCAGGCCTCGACTTGTTCGCCTCCCGGTTCCCGATTGCCGACCGCCGATTGCCGACTGCCGATCGCCGACTGCCGATCGCCGACTGCCGATCGCCGACTGCCGATCGCCGACTGCCGAT
>CAZDYM010000129.1:285-1164 GCA_964509325.1 uncultured Phycisphaeraceae bacterium | reverse complement strand
CGCCCCCCCAGCCAACCGTTGATCCGCGCCGTTTCGCGGGTCTTTTCAGGAGTGTGTCTCATGCTGCGTCTGACTGATCGTTCGAACCCGGCCGCCCTGGTGCTCTCGGCTTCACCCTCGTGCCTTTCGCGCGCGTCGGTGCTGGCGGGCTGCGCCATCGTCTCGCTGGGCGACCGTCACGTGCCGGTGCAGCGTGTGGAACTGGCGAGGATCTCGCCTGTCGCCCTGTACGATGGGATGCCGAGCGACAAACTCGACTCGGCGCTGGCCGCCGCCGGGGCCGCGGAAGTCATCGTGCTGGTGGCCCCGGTGGCGGGGTCGGCGTACAGCGGGCTGCTGCCCGCGTTCCTCGACCGCCTGCCCGAGGGCGCTCTTGATGGCAAGGTGATCGTCCCGCTGCTCACCGGGGGCGACCCGGGGGCGCTGGCCCGGTTCGAGGCCTCGCTGCGGGCCCGGCTCGAAGGGATGGGCGCGCGGGTGTCGTTGGGTGACCTGTTCGATGCGTCGGACGACCTGGCCGGCTCCGACGCCGGGCGGCGGATCGACGCTCGGATCGACCGCGCGGTCGAGGAAGGCCTGCTCACCCTGGAGACCGTGCTGGCCGCCGGTGCGACAGCCCCGCTGGAGGAGAGCGAGCAGTCGGGCGGCGCGGGCGTTGGGGTGGTCGAGCGTGTGCTGGCGGCGGTGTCGGGCGGTTTCGCCCGCTCGTCGCTGGTGGCCTGCTGATCGTGCCTGACGCCGGGAGTTCGCTCCCGGCGTTGAAAAAGATCGCGTTTCTCTCAGGGGCCCGTCGGCGTGGAGTTCGGATGTTCCGCCCACGCCGACGGGTGTTTTTGGGGTTTGCCGACGGGTGCACGGAGGTTCCCCCGCGCCAGATTG
>CAZDYM010000129.1:0-249 GCA_964509325.1 uncultured Phycisphaeraceae bacterium | reverse complement strand
ATGAACCGATGGCGCAAAGGTTGTGCAAAGGCCGCCCGCCGAAGCGAGCGTGCCCGGCTTCACCCCGATAGGATGCCCGTGTCATGACCTCCAGCAACCAGTCCAAAGGCGGCTTCGGCCCCGTCGCGTTGATTGTCGCCGGTGTGGTGTGCTTCGCCGCCGGGTACATGGTGAGCGACCTGACCAGGGCGTTCACGCAGAAGGTGCCCGAGCACAAGCCCGGCGCGACGCGGCTGCCCCCCGCACCCG
>CAZDYM010000128.1:0-7198 GCA_964509325.1 uncultured Phycisphaeraceae bacterium | reverse complement strand
TTCCTTTGAAGTCCCCGAGCCGACGCGGATCGGGTAGTCGCCGTCGTAGCACGCGGTGCAGAAGCCGGCGCCGGGCCGGGCGCGGTCGGCGTGGACGGCGTCCAGCAGGCCCTCCTTGGAAAGGAACGCCAGCGAATCGACCCCGAGCATCACGCGGATCTGCTCGGGGTCGCGGTTGTGGGCCACGAGCTCGGCCCTGTTCGGGAAATCCACGCCGAAGTAGCACGGGTGCCGGATGGGGGGGCACGAGATGCGGAGGTGGATCTCGGCGGCGCCGGCGGCGCGGAGCTGCTCCATCTTGCTGCGGGTGGTCGTGCCGCGGACGATCGAATCGTCCACCACCACCACCCGCTTGCCCCTCACGACCTCGGCGACAATGTTGAGTTTCAGTCGCACGGCAGTCGCGCGCTCCTCGCCGGTGGGCTTGATGAACGTCCGACCCACGTAGCGGTTGGGGATGATGCCCTCGCGGTAGGGCAGTCCGCTAACGCGGGCGAAGCCCATGGCGGCGGAGCGGCCGGAATCCGGCATCGGCATGACAAGATCAGCGCCGGGCGCGGGGGCTTCCGTCGCGAGCCGCTCGCCCATGCGCTCGCGGGAGGTCTGGACGTTCACGCCGAAGACCGTGCTGGCCGGGCTGGCGAAGTAGACGTGCTCGAAGACGCAGGGGGCCTGGCGCGGCGCGGGGTCGCTGAAGCGGCGCGAGCGGACGCCGGCGTCGTCGAGGGTGACGATCTCGCCGGGCTCGATCTCGCGGACCACCTCGCCGCCGATGACCTCGATGGCGACGGTCTCGGAGGCAACGACGTTCCCGCCGTGGGGCCCGCGCCCGAGGACCAGCGGGCGCCAGCCCCAAGGGTCACGGGCGACCTCGACGCGGTTGTCGTACAGGAACACGAGGCTGAAGGCGCCGGCGAGTCGGCGCAGGGCCTCCGCGAGCGGGTCGGCGCTGCGGTCCGGCGGGCGGCCCTTGTCGCAGTGCGCGACCAACTGCAGGATCACCTCGGTGTCGCTCGACGTGTTGAAGACGTGCCCGTGGTCCTCCAGTTCGAGGCGGAGTTCGGCGGCGTTGACGATGTTGCCGTTGTGCCCGATGGCCATGCTGCCGTGACGCGCGAAGCAGGTGAACGGCTGGGCGTTGAGGCGGGACGACGCGCCCGTGGTGGAATAGCGGTTGTGGGCGATGGCGCCGCCCACGGCGTCGTCGGCGGCCCCGGTCTCGAGCCGCTGACGGGGTCCGGGGGCCTTCCGCGAGTGCGCGTGCGCATCCAGGCGTGCGAGCGTCTGGGCATCGAACACCTGGGCGACCAGCCCCATGTCGGCGTGGCGCTCGATGACGGAGCCGTTGGTCACCGCGATGCCGGCGGACTCCTGCCCGCGGTGCTGGAGGGCGTAGAGGGCGAAGTACGCGAGGCGCGCCGGGTGAGGCTCACCCCAGACAGCGAAGACGCCGCATTTCTCCCGGGCGGCCGGCTCGGTCACTGGTGGCGTGGGGTGCCTCGTCATGCGCCCGGATCGTAGCGAACGGTGTTCACCCGAACGGGGCCCGTCCGCACCGGCTTCGACGATTGACTCCGACGCCCGGTCCGGCGATAATCCCGCCCCCTTTTCAGACCGGATCCACGCCCCCCTGCTCCGTGTTGGAGTTCGGACAGGCAAGCCCGGACCGCAGCCGCGGCCCCCCGCGCCGGATCGCCACCCCCGCAGCGTCGCCCTCGTGCAAGCGGGCGCCGCTCTCGGGAAGCACGCCGAGCTCCCTCCACCCACCGGTGGCGGGAACCGCTCGGATGACGGAGAACCGTTTCATGGCTCGATACCTCGGACCGAAGGTCAAACTGTCTCGTCGCGTGGGCGTGCCGATCGCCGACCTGCCCAAGCACACCGCTAAGCGGGCCCTCATCCCCGCGGGCATGCACGGGTTCCGCGGGCGGCGTCTGCGTGAGTACGGCATCCGCCTGAACGAGAAGCAGAAACTCCGCTACCACTACAACCTTCTCGAGAAGCAGATGCGCCGCTACATGGCCGAGGCGCGCCGCAGCAAGGGCAACTCGGGCGAGATGCTGCTGCAACTGCTCGAGCGCCGGCTCGAGAACGTGGTGCGTCGCGCCGGCGTGGTGCGTTCGATCTGGGCGGCCCGGCAGCTGGTCGTGCACGGGCACGTCCGCGTGAACGGGAGGAAGGTTGACCGCCCCTCCTTCAGCGTGAAGGTCGGCGACGTGGTCACGTTCAAGGAGAAAGTCAAGCCGATCCTGCGGGACGCGATGGAGTCCATCGTCGGGCACAACGTGCCGGGCTGGATCGACTTCAACCCGGGTGAGCTCACCGCCAAGGTGGTGGCGCTGCCCACCAGCGACCTGGTTCCGTTCGACGTGAACACCAACCTGATTGTCGAGTTCTACCGCTGATCCGATTCGGCGATTGCACCCCTCGGCGCCGTCACTGGGGCCGAGGGACTTTTCATTCGGCGCGGGTCCGCGCCCATGACCAGGCCCCGCCGGGCCGACTCGGCTCCCCGGTCTCGCCACTCCCATGAGCAAACTCCTCCGCAAGTACAAGATGTGGATCCTCGCCGTCGGCGGCTCGCTGCTGATGATCGCCTGGCTGTTCCCGCAGGCGATGCAGCAGTTCGGGGGGGTCAGCCTCTCGTCCACCGTCGCCAGGTACGACGGCGGGAAGTTCACCGGGCAGGACTTCCAGGACGCCCAGGCGGAGGTCCGGGCGCTGACGGAAATCCCGCTCATGGCGGCGGCGCTGGGGCTCACCGAGGGCAACAGCCTGCGCCCGGACGCGGTCGAGTACTGGATGCTGCTGACCACCGAGGCGAAGCGGGGCGGTTTCGTGGGCGGGGCCGAGGACGGGCGGGCGCTGCTGGACGACGTGGCCGAGCAGTTCTTCAACCGCCAGCAGATGTTCGGTCAGCAGGGAGACCTGGCGTCGATCCGCCAGCGGTTCGACGACAGCCGGCGCGTCGCCGGGGCCGGGCGCCCCGAGAAGTGGATCGACACCGTGCTGGCCAAGGCGGCGGGGGCGATGCGGATGATGTCGGTGGGGCGCACGCTGGGGGCCTCGATCTCGGCCAAGGAATCACAGTTGTTCGCGTGGGAGTTGTACGACGCCGCCGTCGCGGACCTGCTGCTGGTGCCGGCCTCGGCGGTCAGCGAGGAACTGACGCCGCCCGACGAGGCGCGGCTGGCGGCCCACTTCGAGAGGTACAAGAACACCCGCCCCGGCGACACCTCCAACAACAACCCCATGGGCATCGGCTACAAGCGACCCCCGGCGGTCCGCGTCGAGTGGGTCACGGTGGCGCGCCAGACCATCATCGACTCGATGCCCGCCGACCCCGTCGAGGTCAACAAGTACTGGCGCCAGAACCGCGACAAGTTCGGGCCCGAGTTCGCCTCGGTCAAGACGGCGGTTGAGGCCGAGTACAAGCGGGTGCAGGGCGAGAAGCGCCTCGAGGCCGTCCGAAACGCCATGGACCGCCAGAAACTGAAGCTGCTGGGCCCGCTGGAGCCCGACGGGCGGTATAAGAAAGTCCCCGCGGACTGGGCCAAGAAGGCCCCGTCGCTCGACGTGCTGCTCGAACCGGCCCGCGCGGCCCTCGACCTCCCCACCGCCGCGGGCCTGATCTTTCACACCCCGGCGGACAGCATCTTCCGCGCCCAGAACGACCTGCGCCAGCTCCCGGGGATCGGGATGGCGACGGGACGGATGGGCGACGCGCCGTTCGTGACCTTCGCGCAGGCCGCGTCGGAGGTGCGCGAGCTGGGCGGCGGCCCGGCTCTGCACGGCGCCCAGGTGGGCTTGCTCTACGGCCCGCTCACCGACGCCATGCAGCAGAACGAGTTCTACTTCCGGGTGGTCGAGGCGCGCCCCGAGGGAGCGCCGGACTCGATGGCGGAAGTGATGGACGCGATGAAGGCCGACCTCACGGCGCTGGACGGCTTCGAGCTGCTCAAGAGCCGGGCCGAGGCGTACCGCGAGCGCCTCGCCGCCAAGGGTGCCGGCGACCTGCTGTCGATCAGCGGCGTGCGGTCGTCGCTCGACGCGGTGGTGCGGCGCGAGTACATCAGCGCCGACAACCCGAGCCAGACCTTCTCGCTCCGCGAAGCCGACATCCCGCAGGTCCGCGCCGCGATCATGGACCGGGTGACCGACTGGGACCCCAAGGCCGACGTGGCCGCGCTGCCCGCGACGGACCGCGCTGTCGTGGTCGCCGAGCCCTCGGTGCGCGGGCTGGTGCTCGCGCTGATCAAGGCGCGGCGCCCGCTGACCAGCGAGAAACTCGACGCTTCGCTGAACGAAGTCAGCGGCTACGCGTTCCAGAAACTCACGGGCCCGTCGCGCGGCGTCGATCCGTACTCGTTCGAGTCGCTCAAGGCCCGGCTGAAGTTCCGCCCGCTGGGCGCGGAGGAGCCCGCGCCGAAGGCCGAGCCCGCCCCCGTCGAACCGGGCGCTCCCACCACCCCGGCCACCGCTCCGGCCACCGCCCCGGTGTCGAGCGCCGGCTGAGGATCGCCCGGCCCGATGCTTGTGACTCACCCGCCGGTCCCCCCCGGGTGTCACGGCTTCGCAGCGCCCACCCGCCGGTTGTCGGCGCGAGCACCGCGTCAGGATCCTTCCGACCGGTTGAAGCGGTCTCACCCGCACGGAGCGTGAGGATCGTGTCAAGATCGCCGCTGCGTCGCGAGTCCGCCCCGAGCCGGCGTGGGCTGATCCATAGCATCAATCCCGCGCGGCTCGGGTTGGGCCGCGCCCCGGATGCCCAGTGCCCCCGGGCGAGCAACCGCGCCATTCACCCCTCTGGACGACGCGCCGATGCACCACGCCACGCTGATTCGATCCGTGCTCTGGTCCGCCCTGTTGCTCTCGGCGTGCCCGCCCGCGCTGGCCGCGGGTGATGTCCCCCCCGCCGCGCCCCCCGCCGCGCCCCCCGCTGCTCCCCCCGCCGCTCCCGATTCATCGCCCGGATCGTCGGCCAAGCCGGACGCGGAGTCCGACGCTTGGACGTTTGTCGATCGAGCCATGCGTTTGCTGCAACTGGGGAAAAGTTCGATCCAGGTGCCCGGGCCCGACGGCGCGCCGATGGCGCCGCTGCTCGACGCCCGCGCCTTTGTGATGCCCGCGCCCGACGAGACGACGGCGCAGGTGCAGGCGCTGATCGAGCGTTCGGCGCGGTCGTTCGAGGGGTCGGGGGTCTTCGCCGAACTCGACCGTGCGGCCGGCGCGCCCCGGTGTGGTCCGACGGGGGGGTGGGGATGGGTCACCGCGCTGGTGATGGTCGATCGCACCATGGGCCCCGACACGCCGCTGACCGAGTTGGCGCACCTTCAGACGGTGCGGTTCGCGCTGGCGTCGCGGAGCGGGGAGTCGGGCGAGGCCGAGGCGCGGCTGCGGACGCTCGCGCGGTTCATCTGGGCCTGCGAGCAGGGGCCGCTGTCGCGCCGGTTGCTGGCGGCGGACTGCCTCGACATGCTCTCGTTGGCGCTCCGGGAGGAGATCGCGGCGCGACGCGTCTCGCCCGCCCAGGCGTCGCGGTACCTGGAGGTGCTGGCGGCGGCGCGCCCCGCGACGCCGTGGTCGATCGCCACGGACCTGGAACGTTCGGCGATGGAGCGGCTGGCCTGGGGGCTCGTGCGCCAGACGGGGATGGAGGCCGAGCAGGTGTTCGGGCGGGCGATCGGGGCGTGCGGGCTCGAGGAGCGCGAGGACATCGCCGAGATCGTCGCGGGCGCGACGAAGCCGGAGCGAATCGACCCGATCGCGGCCCTGTTGAGCAAGGCCCTGGAGGTCTACGCGCCGATGACGCGGGCGCAGCGCCGCCTCGCGGGCGCGTACATCCACCCGGCCTCGGTGGGCGACCTTCTGCCGTGCGAGACCCACCCGGTGGCCCGGTTCCTGACGGAGTCGTGGACCTGGGTCGAGGCGTGGCGCGACGCGATCGACGCCTCGGAATCGCGCTACCAGGCGGTCCGGCTGATGCTGGCGCTGGAGGCCCACGCCGGCGCGCACGGCGGGGCGTACCCGGTCTCGCTCGAGGCGCTCACGCCGATCCTGTTGAAGACCGGAACCGCGGGCGTGCCGGTGGACGCGTTCTCCGGCGCCGGTTACGGGTACCGGCGCGTGGACGACCCCTCGAAGGACCTGTTCCGGCGCGGCTACCTGCTGTGGACCTTCGGCGCCGACGGCGATGACGACCAGGGGCGCGAGCCCGCGGACCCGTCGCTGCTTTCACGGGTGATGCTCGGCGGGGCCGCCGATCCGGTCGACGGCGACCTGGTGCTGAACACCCCCGGGCGATGAACTAGTGCACCTTCCCTGCGGCTTCCCTGCGGCCGTCGCGCGCCGGAGTTCCTGATCCGAGAAATTTCTCCACACCCAGAGGGTGGCGGCTTGACACGGGAACGTCATGGGGGTTTAATCAGATCATCATCCCTTGCCCCCCCGGAAGGCCGGCTGAGCGACTTCGGTTGCTCGCCGGCTCTTTCTTTTCCGCTGTCCTGGCCGGGAGTCACGGTCGGGTCCGGAACGATGTCGGCGTGCGGAGGTCGGGAGCTGGCGTCCCGAGCAGGATTTGTACGGATTTCGTACGGTTTTCTGCCTTGTCTCACGGAATCCGTACTTCTCCGATCTTGTGGAGCCGGTCGACATGCTGATAATCCTTCGGTCGTGTCCGTGCGTTGGGCCGCCGCAGGTCGCGGCGTGTGTGCGCCACGCTCCCCGGTTGATCGTGACCGCGTTTGGCGTCGCTGGACGGTGCCGTGGTGAACTCCCCAGGTCCATCCCGAGAATCACGACCGACACGCGGCGTGGCGACGCTGCGGGGGTCGTCAACGCAGGGGTTCTCGTGGCGGTCGTCGCGCGGGTTCACGCTGGTGGAGGTGCTGGTGGTGATCGCGGTGATCGCGATCCTGCTGGGCCTGCTGCTTCCGGCGGTGAGCCGCGGCGTGGCGTCGGCGCGTTCGGTGCGATGCCAGACATCGCTAAGAACGATCGCGTTTGATTTCACGGTGTTCGCGGACCCGCAGCTGCACCCGCGGCGTGGCGAGGACGAGACGAGGACGCCGGGGCGGTTCCGGCTCGAGACCTTCGTGGACAGCCAGTACGGGGTGGACGAGTTCTGGGAACACGGCGAGTTGTCGGAGGCGTCGCGGGTGGCGACGTCGGGTTCGGACGATCCGATGCGGTGCGCCGA
>CAZDYM010000127.1:0-7217 GCA_964509325.1 uncultured Phycisphaeraceae bacterium | reverse complement strand
AGGGCGCGGACGGCGCGCTGCAGCGCGACGACGGCGCCGACGGCGGCGAGCAGGGTCGGCAGGCGCGTTGCCCACAACTCGGGGCCGAAGGCGTGGATGAACGCGCCGTGGAACCAGAAAGGCAGCGGCGGCTTGTTGAAGTAGGGGGCGTCGCCCAGCATGGGGAACCAGAACGGGCCGAGCGAGCCCCGGGCCAGCGCCGACTGGTACATGAGTTTCGCGATGGCGGCGTAGAGGCCGGTATCGGTGCGGAAATCGCCCTGGTTGCACGCGGGGAGCCACAGGGCCAGCAGCAGGCACGGGGCGGCGAGCCAGTGCATCGCGCGGAGCAGGCGGGCCTTGGGGCGCGGAAGCTTCACGCGCCGAGTGTAACGGCGCGTGACTCCGGGCCCTGGTCGTCCGTAGAATCCGCCCCTTTTTCCCGCCCGCGGCCCGCTTGCATGCCCCTGCTCTCCGCCACCAACATCCGGCACTCGTTCGGCAACACCGTCATCCTTGATGGGTGCTCGCTGTCGGTCGAAGCGGGGGACCGGATCGGGATCGTGGGTCGGAACGGGACGGGGAAGACGACGTTCCTGAAGATCATGGCGGGTGTGTTCCGCGCGGACTCGGGCGACGTGGCGGTGGCGCGGGGGTGCCGCGCGGGGTACCTTTCGCAGGACCCGACGCTCGACCCGGATGAGACGCTGCGCGGGGCGGCGGAGGGGGCGTTCGCGGACCTGCACCGTCTGCACCAGCAGCTCGACCGTGTGTTCCACGAGATGGCGGAGGCGTCGGGGGACGGGCTCGAGAAACTGATGCGTCAGCAGGCGCGGCTGGAGGCGGAGATCGAGGCGGCGGGCGGGTACGCCGTGGACCACAAGATCGACGCGGTGCTGCACGGTCTGGGCCTGGAGGACAGGTTTTTCAAGGTGAAGGTGGGCGATCTCTCGGGGGGTCAGAAGGGCCGGCTGGCGCTGGCGCGGCTGCTGCTGGAGGAGCCGGACATCCTGCTGCTCGACGAGCCGACGAACCACCTGGACATCGACGGGGTGCTGTGGCTGGAGCGCTTTCTGACTGAGGAGTTCCGCGGGGCGGTGGTGATGATCTCGCACGACCGGTACCTGCTGAACCACGTGGTCTCGAAGATTGTCGAGGTCGAGCAGGGGCGGCTGATCGACTACCCGGGCAACTACGCGGCGTTCCGCGAGACCCGGGCGCTGCGGCGTCTGACCATGGCGCGGGCGTACGAGAACCAGCAGGACAAGTTCCGCAAGGAGGAGGAGTACATCCGGCGGTTCAAGGCGGGTCAGCGGGCGGCGCAGGCGCAGGGCCGGCTGGCGCGGCTGGACCGCGAGAAGCGGGACAACCTGCTGGAGCGTCCCGTGGAGCTGGCGGAGCTGGACATCCGGCTGCCGGAAGCGGAGCGGTCGGGCGACCTCGTGGCGCTGGCGCGGGGGATCTCGAAGAAGTACGCCGCGCCGGACGGGCACGACCGGCGGGGCGACAAGGTGCTGTTCAAGGGGCTGGACTGCACGATCACGCGCGGCGAGCGGTGGGGCATCATCGGTCCCAACGGGGCGGGGAAGTCGACGCTGGTGCGGTGCCTGCTGGGCGAAACGCCGGTGGACGAGGGGACGCTGAAACTGGGGGCGAACCTGAAGATCGGGTACTTCCGTCAGAACCAGCACTTCCCCGACATGTCGGTGAAGGTGTACGAGTATCTGCTGAAGGTGATCAAGAAGGAGAACCCCGGGCGCGAGGTGCGGGAGCAGGAGGCGCGGAACCTCGCGGGGGCGTTCCTGTTCAGCGGCGACGAGCAGGAGCGCGACCTGGGGACGCTGTCGGGCGGGGAGCGGACGCGGGCGGTCATCGCGGGGCTGCTGTGCAGCGGGAAGAACCTGCTGATCCTGGACGAGCCGACGAACCATCTTGACATCTCCAGCGCGGAGCGGCTGGAGGACATGCTGGCGCTGCCGGTCGAGGAGACCAGCGAGCGTCCGGGGCGCGAGGGCGGGCCGTTCGAGCACACGCTGATCCTGATCTCCCACGACCGTGCGTTCATCGATGCGTGCTGCAACCGGCTGCTGGTGATGGACGGTCGGGGCGGGTGCGAGGTGTTCAACGGCAACTACAGCGCGTGGCACGAGCGCGAGGAGTCGCGCCGGAGGGCCGCCGCCGAGGCGGAGGCGCAGGCCAAGCGTCTGCGTGAGGAGCAGGAGCGCAAGCGGCGCGAGGCGGAGCACGCGCGCGAGAAGGAGAAGCAGCGTGCGGCGGCGGCGCCCTCGGCGAACGCGCTGGAGCGGCTCAAGACCGACCAGTTGGAGCAGAAGATCCAGAAGATCGAGTCGCGCATCCGCGAGATCGACGCCTCGATGAGCGGGCCCGACGTGTGGAGCGACCCGAAGAAGTGCGCCAAGCTGGGCGACGAGCGGTCGAGGCTGGTGACGGAGCTGGAGCCGCTGGAGTTCGAGTGGCTCCGCCGGGCGGGCGGGTGAGACGGGGGTCCGGCGTGCGGGGACGGGTCAGGAGGGGCCGGGTGCGGATGGCGGGGGGCCGGGGCTTCCAGGCAGGGTCAACCGCCGGCGCTGCCTTCGCCGCCCGGGAGCGTCATCGACCACGGGTCGAGGGCCGCGTCGAGGTCGGCTTTGGTGATCGGCTTCCCGCTGAGGTCTTTCTGGCCGACGATGGTTTCGGCGGCGAGCTGGCGCACCGTCTTGCCCTGCTTGAAGGCCTCCTTGGCGAGGGCGGCGCTCTTGTCGTAGCCGATCACGGGGACGAGGCTGGTGCACATGGCGAGGCTGCCCTCAATGAGTTCGGCGCAGCGTTTCTCGTCGGGCTCGAGTTTGTCGAGCAGGTTGGCGGTGAAGACGGCGGCCGAGCGGCCCAGCAGGTGGATGCTTTCGAGCAAGGCGTCGGCGATCACCGGCATGGCGACGTGCAGGTCCAGCAGGCCGCCGACGCCGCCGAGGCCCGCCGTCGCGGTGGTGGCGTCGTTCCCGATGACGCGGCAGCAGGCCATGATGACGGCCTCGCAGATGACGGGGTTGACCTTGCCGGGCATGATCGAACTGCCGGGCTGCACGGCGGGGACTTTGAGTTCACCCAGCCCGCAGCGCGGGCCGCAGCCCAGCCAGCGGATGTCGTTGGCGATCTTGGTGAGGCTGACGGCGATGGTGCGCAGGTGCCCGCTGACCTCGACGCAGGCGTCCTTGGCGTGCTGGGCCTCGAAGTGGTTGTCGCACTCGCGGAAGTGGACGCCGAGGTGCTTGGTGAGGTCGGCGGCGACGAGTTTCCCGAAATCCTCGTGGGCGTTGATGCCGGTGCCGACGGCGGTGCCCCCGATGGGGAGTTCGCTCAGGGCCGTGAGGCAGCGCTCGGCGCGCTCGACGGCGTGGGCGATCTGCGAGGCGTAGCCGCTGAACTCCTGGCCCAGGCGGATGGGCGTGGCGTCCTGCAGGTGGGTGCGGCCGATTTTGACGATGCGGTCCCAGGCTTTGGCCTGGGCGTCGAGGCGCGCGTGCATGGTCTTGAGCGCGGGGATGAGGCGCTGCTTGATCTCGAGGGCGCAGGCGACGTGCATCGCGGTGGGGAAGGTGTCGTTGCTCGACTGCCCCATGTTGACGTGGTCGTTGGGGTGGACGCCTTTTCCTGAGGCGGCGTCGCCGATGTAGGCGGGGTCTTTGGATGAGCCGATGGGCTTGCCGTTGAACTGGCAGACGAGGTTGGCGATGACCTCGTTGGCGTTCATGTTGGTGCTGGTGCCGCTGCCGGTCTGGAAGACGTCGACGGGGAAGTGGGCGTCGTGCTTGCCCGCGGCGACCTCGCCGGCGGCGCGGAGGATGAGTTCCAGGCGTGCGTCGTTGAGGCGGCCCAGCGCGTGGTTGACGCGGGCGCAGGCGGCCTTGAGGTGGCCGTAGGCGTGGATGACGGCGGCGGGGACGGGACGCCCGGAGATGGGGAAGTTCTCGACGGCCCGCTGGGTGGAGGCGCCGTAGAGGGCCGTCGCGGGGACGGTCATCTCACCCATAGTGTCTTTTTCGATGCGGGTGGGGATGGAGGCTGGGGTGGTGGGGGTGGTCATTGGGGGAAAAGCCTAGAACAGGACGATGGCGGAGAAGGTGCGGACGGGGCACGAAGGCGCTGCTGAGTTGTCCGCGAGGCGGTGCCCACGACCGAATGAGGGGCCGAGGTTGAGTCCGAGCCCTGACCCGAGAACAGGCCGGTGGCGTGGGGACGGCCCGCATAGACTCCCCAAACTTCCCGAGAACGATGGGTTCGGTATTAGTTTGGGACTATCCGTGTCGTGTTGGTCCGAATCCCGCCGATCCAAGGTTCTCCGCTTTGACCCCGCCCTTTGAGCCCATCCATGACGAGCATTCCGGCCACCGTGCCCGCCGCGCCATCTTCCGCCAAGCCGCCGATGGCGGCCCCGTCCGCCGGGGGCACGATCGGCGCTTCGATCCGGAGCAGCCCGTCGATCCGCGCGGCGGTCGACGCGATGGTGCATGAGGTGCGGGCCAAGTCGGCGTCGATCAACGCGGTGCGCGGGCCGCTGTCGGCGGAGTTCAAGTCGTCGGCGGATGAGTTCATGAAGCGTGCGGGTTCGATCCGCGGGCGTGATCTGTTGTTCCCGTTCATCGGTTCGGGCGCGGGCAACGGGCCGTTCGTCGAGCTGATGGACGGTTCGGTGAAGATCGATCTGATCACGGCGATCGGGGTCAACTTTTTCGGGCACTCGCACCCTGAGCTGTTGCGGGCGGCGGCGGAGGCTTCGGTGGCGAACTCGGTGCAGCAGGGGCACCTGCTGATGAACGAGCAGCCGTGCCAGTTGAGCGAGGTGCTGCTGGCCGAGGCGCGGAAGCGTTCGAGCATGGCCCACGTGTTCCTGTGCAACTCGGGGGTGATGGCGAACGAGAACGCGCTGAAGATCTGCTACCAGAAGCACGCCCCGGCGTCGCGGGTCATCGCGTTCAAGGACTGCTTCATGGGGCGGACGATCACGATGAGCCAGATCGGGGATTCGGCGGCGAACCGCGTGGGGATTCCCCTCTCGACGCTGATCGACTACATGCCCTTCTACGACCCCGCGGCGGCCAGGAGGATGAGCGCGGGCGATCTCAGCGGGCAGACGCGGTTCATCGACATGGCGGTGTCGCACCTGCGTCAGTACATCGAGCGGTACCCGGGGCAGCACGCGTGCTTCATCTTCGAGCTGGTGCAGGGCGAGGGCGGGTTCAACACCGCGCCGCGGGAGTTCTTCCGCGAGTTGATGGGGGTGTGCCGCGCGGCGGGCATCGCCGTGTGGGACGACGAGGTGCAGACCTTCGGGCGCACGCAGCGGATGTTCGCGTTCGACACGTGGGACGTTGGCGACCTGGTGGACGTGGTGTGCGTGGGCAAGATGACGCAGGTGTGCGCGGTGCTGTACCGGGCCGAGTACAACCCCAAGCCGGGCCTGCTGAGCCAGACGTTCCTTTCGAGCAACGACGCGCTCGCCGCCGGCAGGCGCGTGGTCGAGATGCTGCGGGACTCGGACCTGTACGGCGACAACGGGCGGATCGCCCGGCACCACGCGCTGTTCGCGGAACAGGTGCGGGCCCTGGCGGCCCGGCACCCGCAGTGGTTCCCGCGGACCAACCCGCACGTGGACGACATCGTGGGGGGGCACGGCGGGATGATGCGGTTCACCCCGTTCGCGGGGAAGAAGGAGCCGGTGATGAAGCTGGTGAAGCTGATGTTCGAGGAAGGGGTGATCGGGTTCTACGCCGGGCACGACCCGTACCACGTCCGCCTGCTTCCGCCGGTACCCGTGCTGGACGAGGGCCTGTGGCCGACGATTTTCCAGATCATCGAGCGTGCGATGGCTCGGGTTGCGTGAAGTCAGGTTCGCCGCGGAGTTCGCGGAGATCGCGGAGGACGTCAAGAGAGAGAAAAGGAGGAGGGGGTCGCCGTGCCGACGCCCTTCCTGATGCGTGATCCCCGGTCCCCGGTGCCTCGGTTGCTGCTTTGGTGATGCGCGGTTTTTCCCCATGTACCTGATCCGCCCGGCCAAGATGGACGACCTTCCGACGCTGCTGAAGCTGGCGCGGATGGTGTACTTCATCAACCTCCCGCCGGAGAAGGACATCATCGCCGAGAAGATCCGTCGTTCGCAGGCGGCGTTCAAGGCCGCCGGGGAGGGCGCCGCCGACGGTCACGGCTCGCAGCACCACTCGACGTCGGGGGCCGGCGCGGCGTCGGCGAAGAGCCCGCTGTTCATGTTCTGCATCGAGGACACCGAGACCCGCAACTGCCTCGGCACGTCCTCGATCATCTCCCGCATGGGCGGCCCCGGGCACCCGAACCTCTCGCTGCAGCTGCGTCACCGCGAGCTGTTCTCGCGTGATCTGCAGCAGGGCGTGAAGCACACCACGGCGCAGCTCCATCTCGACGAGACCGGCCCCACCGAGATCGGGGGGCTGATCCTGCAGCCCTCCATGCGCGGGCACCCGCGCAAGATCGGCAAGCAGATCAGCCTGGCGCGGTTCCACTTCATGGGGCTGTACCGGGGCTGGTTCGCCGACCGCGTCATCGCGGAGATGATGGGCCCGATCACCCCCGACGGGAACAACACGCTGTGGGAGTACTTCGGTCGGCGTTTCATCAACCTGACGTACGCGGAGGCGGACAAGTTCTGCCAGTATTCCCGCGAGTTCATGACCAGCCTGCTGCCGCGGGAGGAGATCTACTTGACGCTGCTGCCGCCGGAGGCGCGGGCGCTGATCGGGCAGGTGGGGCCGGACACGCTGCCGGCGCGCCGGATGCTCGAGGAGCTCGGCTTCCGGAACCACGACAAGGTGGACCCGTTCGACGGCGGGCCGCAGCTCGAGTGCGCCACCGAGCGCGTGCCGCTGGTGAGCGGGGCGTACCGCGCCGGCTTCGCGGGCGTCTGCAACGCCTCGGCGGCCAGGAGCGAGGGCTTCGTGAGCGTGATGCACGACAACGGCGATTTCCGGTGCGTGTTCACGGGCTACCAGTCGGAGGCGGCGAACGGGGCGTCCTCGGCGGGGACGGAGGTCCGGCTGCCGCGTGACGCCGCCGGCGTGCTGGGGCTCAAGGCCGGCGTGACGCTGGGCGTGAGCCCGTGCTCGCTGGGCTCGGCGAAACCGGGCGACGGCGCCAAGAGGCCGCGGCGGCGCGGCGCGGCGGTGTGAGCCGGCGTCGTCGATCACGCGGCGCTTTCCCCTACAATCCGC
>CAZDYM010000126.1:0-7227 GCA_964509325.1 uncultured Phycisphaeraceae bacterium | reverse complement strand
CCAAGTCCATGGACGACCCGGCGTACCGACTGACCGTCCTGGCCCGTGTGGCCGAGGCCGAGAAGTCCCGACTCGCCGAGGGCGCCGACCCCGACCCTCGCGCACCCGATGACGACCCTGGCTGAGCCCCCTCGCCGCGGGTCCACGCCCGCTCCGGATCCTCGATGCTCGACGGAACCCCCATGCCGTCCAACCCGCGGGAGCCCACCGGGAAGCGTGAATCCGGGCTCCGCCAGCGCGCCGGGGCGCCCATCATCTTCCGCCCCACCCCGTGCGGCTCATGCGGCTACGAACTGCTCGGGCTGCCGCAGAACGGCGTGTGCCCGGAGTGCGGCACACGCGTGGGCGAGGACGCCCCACCGGGCGCCGCGTCCACCGGCACGCGCCCCGCGGAACCCGCACCAACCCGCAAACCCGCCTGCCACCACTGCGGCTACGACCTCACGGGCCTCGAACCCGGCAGCGCGTGCCCGGAGTGCGGCACCCTGTCCATCGCGGGCGTGCCCGGCGCCGCCCGCGACACCCTGGGAGATTCCGAGCCCGGCTATCTCGCGGGCCTGGCGGCGGGGTTGCTGCTCAGCGCCGGGGCCGGGCTTGGCTATCTCTATCTCACATTCGTCGGGTCGATCACCATCGGCTCGCTGGGCGCGCTGGTGTCGTTCATCGGCGCGTGCGCGGCGGCGTGGTTCGTCGGCGTGATGCTGATGCTGCGGCAACGCCCCGGCGGCGGACGCGACCGCGAGATCGACATCCACGGCCGCGAGTGGTGGCGGCTGCGCCTGTTCATCGGCGTCACCCAGGCCAGCCTGCTGCTGGCCTGCGGCGTCGAGATCATCGACATCCTGAGCGGCGCCGCCGCCGTCGGGGGGGGCGCTCGCGGGGGGGCCGGGGCGGGCGCCGGAGGGATTGGAACGGGCGGCACCGTCTGGCTCGCGGGGATCGCCTGGGGTGGCTGGCGATGGATCGATTGGGCGCTCACGGTCATCGGCGTCGCCGGCTGGCCGCCTTTGTGCTACTACCTCGCCCGCCTGGCCGACTGGGCGCCCGACGACTCGCTCACACGCTGGTTCCGGCACACGGGCTCGTTCATCGGGGTGGGCATCCTGGTGGCGGGCGTGGCGCTGCTGGCCCGCCAATTCGCCCCGCTGCGGATTCTCGTCTTCTTCGCCTCGAGCCTGCTGCTGATCTTCCCGCTGGCGTGCCTGTGCATGATTCTGCTGATGCTCCGGTTCGTGTGGACCGTGGGCTGGGCCCGCAGGAACACCATCGAACGCTGGGAACGCGACGCGCGCATGGCCGCTCGGGCGCGGCAGCGCGCCGAGGCGATGGCGGCCCGCAGCTTCCGCGCCACGGGCCTGGACCGGCCGCCGGCCCCGCAGATCGACCACACCCTGCTGGCGTCGCTGGAGGCCGCCAACGCCGCACCACCCGGCACGAGCCCGTGGACCGACGAGGACCTCGAGGCCCAGCGCCGCGCCAGCACGGCGACTCACACCCTCAAGCCGTCCGAGGACCGCTCGGGCTACGCCCTCGAGGACGACACCGGGCCGGCCCAGCCGCGCTAGGAGCACCCCCCGCGATCACGCCCCATCAGGGATGGCAGCCGCACGAAGGCCCGCACGGCTTGCCGGCCGCGGACATGACCGACGCCGGGCCCGCCGCGCTACCCCCGAGGATGGAAACAGTCTGGATCACCCGGCGGACGGGCTCGCCGGTCTGCGGGTGCGACTTCAGCGGCTCGGCCTTGATGCTCTGCTCGACCTCGAATCGGGAGCCGGGCTTGGGCGACCCATCGGGCTTGACGATCTCGTAAACGTACGTCGGCATGGGGTATGGTACGCGCGATGCCAGCCCTCACGCTCGGGACTGGTACGACCCGTCGGCGGTGGAGATCTTCACGCGCTCGCCCGCGTTGATGAACGCCGGAACGCGGGTCTTGAGCCCCGTCTCCATGGTGGCTTCCTTCAACTGGTTGGTGGCGGTGGCGTTCTTCACGCCGGGCTGCGTGTCGGTGACGGTCAGTTCGACCGACGCCGGCAACTCGATCATGAGCGGCTTGCCCTCGTGGAGCAGGACGATGGTCTGCGCGTTCGGCGCCAGGTACTGCATGGCCTCGCCGCAGACGCTCTCGGGGATGTTCATCTGCTCGAAGGTGGAGGTGTCCATGAAGACGTAGAAGTCGCCGTCCTGGTAGAGGTACTCCATGGTGGCGCGGTCGACGGTGGTGACGTCGATCTCGTCGTCCGAGGCGAGGCGCTTCTCGATGTAGTTGCCGTTCATCACGTCCCGCAGCTTCACCTGGATGAAAGCGCGCAGGTTGCCGGGCGTCCGGTGCTCGAACTTGGTGATGACGAACAGCTTGCCGTCCATGCGGCAGGCGTACCCGGGGCGGAGAGCGGTGGCTTTCATCGCGAGATCCTCATCGGGGGAACGGGGCCAGGGGGAGAACTTTTGGGGGGGAGGATTTTAGGCGGGCGCTCGGGGCCGGACAAGCCCGAGGGAACAGCACGCTCGCCGCCCGCCTCAGCCCGCGGGCCACGCGGCCCACGGCGTGAACGAACCCCCTGGGACCCTCCTTCCTTCCCGGACGGCATCGGCGCGGCGCAGGGTCACACGGCGTGCCCCGGCGCCTCGCCCAGCACCTCGCCCAGCACCTCGCCCAGCGCCTCGGCGAATCCGCGGCAGTCTTCGTAGGTGTTGTACAGCGGCACGGGGGCCGCCCGGATCACGTCCGGATCGCGGAAGTCGCACATCACCCCGCGCGCCGCCAGCCCCGCCAGCACCGACCGGGCCCCGCTCGCAAAGCGCAGCGAGAACTGCGCCCCGCGCTCCTCGGGCCGCCCGGGTGTGATCACCTCGAACCGCCCGGGCCGTTCATCGAGCACACGCTCCAGCAACGAGCCCAGATACGCCGTCATCCGCAGGCTGCGGGCCCGGAGGTCGCCGATGCCTACCGCGTCGAAGACCCGCAGCGAGGCCTTCAGCGGCACCAACGAGAAGATCGGCGGGTTGCTGTGGCTCCACGCCTCGGCACCCCGGATCGGGTCGAACGTCGGGGCCATCCGGAACCGTCTGTCCTTGTGGTTGCCCCACCACCCCTCGAATCGCGGCATCGCGGCGAACGTACCGGCCCGGTCGCCCGTCCACCAGCGCCGGTGGACAAAGGCCCCCGCCACCGCGCCGGGACCGGCGTTCAAGTACTTGTACGAGCACCACGCCGCGAAATCGACCTCCCAGTCGTGCAGCCGCAGCGGCACGTTCCCCGCCGCGTGCGCCAGGTCCCAACCGGCGATCGCACCGACCCGGTGGGCCGCGTCGGTGATCGCGGCGATGTCGAACGCCTGACCCGTCACGTAGTTCACCCCGGGCAGCATCACCAGCGCCAGCGATTCACCCGCGCGCTCGATCGCCGAGACAATGTCCTCGGTGCGCCAGCCCGTCTCGCCGGCCCGCGGCGTGATCGCGAGCAGCCCCTCGGATTCCGGAACGCCGTGGAACCGCAACTGGCTCTTCACCGCGTAGACGTCGCTGGGGAACGCCGGCAGTTCGATGAGAATCTTCCGTCGCGTCGGCGTGGGCCGGTAGAACGAGGCCATCAACAGGTGCAGGTTCACCGTGAGGCTGTTCATCGCCACCACCTCGTCCTCCAGCGCCCCCACCAACCGCGCCAGCGGACCGGCGAACCACTCGTGGTACGGCTTCCACGGGTCGTGCCCCTCAAAGTGCCCCTCGACCGCCAGACGCGCCCAGTCGTCCAGGTGGGCGTTGAGCATCTCGCGCGCCGCGCGGGGCTGCAGGCCCAGCGAGTTGCCGCACAGGTACACCATCTCGCCGCGCCCCGCGCCGGCACCGGCGGGCGGGACATGGAACAGGTGCCGGCGCGTCGGGACGGGGTCAGCCCGTTCGAGCGCCGCGGCGTGGTCCGGGTCGAATCTGCGCGTGCCGGTGGACATACGGGCATCTTCTCGAAATCCGGGGACACCTGCTCGTCGAAGACTTCGGGGGGGGGCGGGCTCGACCACACCGTTTCCGGTCGCCCGGTTTCCGTCGCCCGCTTCCCGTCCCCGGCACCCGGCGGGAACCATCCGGGCTTCATGTCCATTCGACGGTCCAGCGCCGGCCTCGCGGCGTGCGCGGCCACTTCTCGGACCAGGCTCGGATGGGCCACATCGGCCGCCCGAAGTCGGGGTGAGATTTCGCGCGATTGAAACGCGCCCCGGCTCGCGTCCGGACACATTTGGTGGAAAGATGCAACCGTGCTCGCCCGAAGGCGAATCACATGCTGGAGACGCGCAGCTTCGCGGAAACAAGGAGCGAGCGCAGGGACAAAGACCGCTTGACCGGCACTCCGGAAACGAGCCACCCGCGTCAAGCCCCCCCTGAGTGGGCAGCGGGGAACCCTCTGAAAGCCGGGCACCGCGGCGTGCCGGCCCCGAGCGGGTTGTCATGAGCGCGGGGCCCCATCGCCGATAGCCCCGTTCCGCAGCGACGGACGAGCCCGAGCCCTGAACGCGGCGCGTCCGAGTGGGGAAGGCCAATGCCCGACACGATCATCGATCGCATCAACCCCGCCGACCTCGACCTGATCGGTCATCTGTACAACCAGATCTTCCGACCCGAGCGCGACGCCGAGTGGATCCGCAAGCGCCTTCGCGGCCGGCACAACGTGCTGATCCAGGTGGCCCGCGTGGGCAACGACGCCGTGGGCTTCTACGCCGGCATGGAACTCAAGCCCAGCGTCCACTTCAGTTGGCTGGTGGGCGTGGTGCCGCAGCTCCGCCGCGGCGGGATCGCCACGCAGTTGATGCACGCGGCCGAAGACTGGGCCCGCACCGAGGGGTACCGCACGCTCCGCTTCGAGTGCGACAACCGCATCCGCCCGTTCCTGCACTTCGGCATCGCCGACGGCTACGACATCGTCGGCATCCGCTGGGACCAGGACCGGATGAGCAACCTGATCATCTTCGAGAAGACGATCGGGGAGCACGAGGACGTGGACGGGGATTGAGCAACGCCCGATCCCGGGTCACTCCCGTCGAACTCCCCGCGCAGCCGGGCGCTGCGTGCGTCCATGCTCGCGTGGGGAGCGGCCCCTTGTTCGGCCCCCCGCACGCGGCGTTTCGGCTAAACTCTCGCGCCGTCCCGCGTTCCCCCGTCCCCCGCGCCCGGCCCCGGGCACGCCTTGGCGTGTCCCCGCCGCGCCCGAGGCACACGCCTTCATTCATGCGAGAGTTCCGCGGCATCCCTGTTTCTTCCGGCATCGCCATCGGGCGGGTGTTTTTGCTGGATGATGTCAGGGTCCGCGTCCCCAAGCGGAGCGTCCCCGAATCCCACGTCGCCTCGGAGCAGGCCCGGCTGGCGGCGGCGCTCGACGCCGCGCGGCTGGACCTGGAGCGGTCCAAGGTCGAGGCCGAGCAGACCCTCGGGACCGAGGCGGCCAAGATCTTCGCCTTCCACCAGGGCATGCTCTCGGACCGCTCGCTCACCGCCCCCATGGGCAAGCGGATCGAGACCGAGAAGGTGACGGCGGAGTACGCGGCGCAGGAGCAGTTCCGGGTCGTGGCGTCGATGTTCGCCAAGATGAAGGACGCCACGCTCCAGACCAAGGTCGACGACGTGTGGGACCTGGAGCGCCGCGTGCTGCGTCACCTGGTCGGCGAGCACGCCTCGGCCCTCTCCAAACTCGACCACGAGGCCATCGTCGTTGCCAACGACCTGACCCCGAGCCAGGCCGCGGCGTTCCCCAAGAAGCACGTGCTGGGCTTCACCACCGACATGGGCGGGCAGACCTCCCACACCGCCATCTTCGCGCGGGCGCTGGAGATCCCCGCGGTGGTCGGCGTCGCGGGGCTGTCGGAGGCCGCCGAGGCGGGGGACTGGCTCATCCTCGACGGCGACCGCGGGATCGCCATCCTCCGTCCCAGCGAGGAAACACTCGAAGAGTACCGGGGGTACAAGGTCGCGCAGGCGACCTTCGACGTCGCGCTCGACGCGCTGCGGGACCTGCCCTCGGTCACCACCGACGGGCACGTCGTCCACCTCATGGGCAACATCGAGTTCGCCCGCGAGGTCGAGAACGTCCGCAAGGACGGGGGCCACGGCGTCGGCCTGTTCCGCACCGAGTTCCTGTGGCTCACCAGCGACCATGAGCCCACCGAGGAAGAGCAGTTCAACGAGTACCGCCTCACCGTGGAGCAGGCCGCCGGGATGCCCGTCACCCTCCGCACCTTCGACCTCGGGGCCGACAAGTACACCCAGGAGCGCGCCCTGAACCCGGAGCGGAACCCCTTCCTGGGCCTGCGCTCGATCCGCTACTGCCTGCAGAACGTGACCATGTTCAAGCGCCAGTTGCGGGCCATCCTACGGGCCAGCGCGTTCGGGCCGCTGCGGATCATGTTCCCGCTGGTCACCAGCATCTTCGAACTCCGCCAGGCGAAGATGATCCTGAACGACGTGCGGGAAGACCTCGCCGAGGACGGGATCAAGTTCGACCCGGCGATCAAGACGGGGATCATGATCGAGACCCCCGCCGCCGCCGTGATGGCCGCCTCCTACACCCGCGAGGTGGACTTCTTCTCGATCGGGACCAACGACCTGGTGCAGTACACCCTGGCGGTGGACCGGACCAACGAGAAGGTCGCCCCCCTGTACACCCCGGCCCACCCGGCGGTCATCCGCCTCATCAAGGACGTCGTCCGAGCCGCCCGGCGCGCCGACATCGACGTGTCCCTGTGCGGGGAGGTCGGCGGGGACCCCGAATACACCATGTTGCTTATCGGGCTGGGCCTGCGTACCCTTTCCGTCACCCCCAGTCGGATCCCCTACCTGAAGAGGGTTGTCCGAAGCGTCGATATTGGACAGTGTGAACGGCTGGCCCGCACGGTCGGCTCGTTCGATTCTGAGCGTCAGGTCGCGGCGTTTCTCCGTGACCGGTCCAGGAAAATGTTCCCCGAGCTGTTCGACGGTCGTTCCGTCGATGACCCCGAGGCCTAACCGCCATCGGTCCGGCGCGGGATATCGGTTCATCCGTCGGCCGCCCACACGCCCACGACGCCCGGTCCCTTCCGAGGGAGGGCGTCCGGCCAGAGCGGACGGCACCCCGCGTCGCCCGGCTTCGAGCCCGGCGGGTGCGGACCACCCGGCGTGCTCGGCGCGCGGGTAGACCGCGATCGGGGCGGTCTCGGGCGAGCGCGAGGCCTGGATCACCGGCACGCCGCGCGCGTGGAA
>CAZDYM010000125.1:0-7298 GCA_964509325.1 uncultured Phycisphaeraceae bacterium | reverse complement strand
ACTCCGGCGCCGCCATCACCGAGTTCACCCTGGTGTTCAACGGCGAGCAGTACCGCTCCTCCACCTCCACCCAGAACGTCCTCACCTTCGCCTGGGGCACCAGCACCACCGTCGGCGTCACTGACGCGAACTTCCTCTCTTCGCCCGCCCTCACCGCGAACGTCGCCGGCGACATCGTCGGCCAGCCCCCGGTGGCCTCCAACGGCATCATCGCTCCCCCCGCCATTACCTCCTACTCGGTCACCATCTCGAACCTGAACGTCCTGCCCGGCGAGAAGATCTACGTCCGCTGGTCCGACTTCAACGACATCGGCAACGACGCCGGCCTCGCGATCGACGATCTCACCTTCTCCGCCATCCCCACCCCCGGCGCCACCGCGCTGCTCGGCCTGGCCGGCATCGCCGCCCTCCGCCGCCGCCGCGCCTGATCGCAGGCACGGCCATCTCCGGATTCGGGCTTCCTCCCCTCGAGGGCCCGGGTTCGACGACAGTTCCTGGATCCTTCCGAAGCCCAGCGGCCCTGCCGCTGGGCTTTTTCACTCCCTGACGATTCTCTCTCGCCCCGTGCGCATCGCCCGGTTCGGAACGCCTCTCTGGGGCGCCGTCGGGAGCAACCCACGAGGCCCACGATGCGTTTGTAGAATGTTTGGATCTAGAGCCACGACGCGGCGCCGCTCAGCGGTCCCTCGATTAGGCTGGCCGTTCGCCGCGAGTCCATTCAAGCCATGCCTGACCACCACCTTCCCTACCGAGCCGAGGACCCACCCGACACCAGCGGCGTGACGGGGCCGGTGTCCGGCGCGGGCAAGCCCAGGTCGAACACCGGGCACTCGTCGCTGGCGTCGGGCGCGATGTTCAGCGCCCCGGAGCCGCGCCCGGAGCGCATCGGGGGGTACAAGATCGTCGGTGAACTGGGCCGCGGCGGCATGGGCGTGGTGTACCTCGCCGTGCGAGACGCCGACCAGTTCAAGACCAAGGTCGCGCTCAAGGTCGTGAAGCGCGGGATGGACTCCGAGGAGATCGTCCGGCGGTTCAACATCGAGCGCCAGGTTCTCGCGGCGCTGAACCATCCGAACATCGCCCGCCTCATCGACGCGAACCAAACCGAGGACGGGCGGCCTTACTTCGTCATGGAGTACGTCGAGGGCAAGCCGATCGACAGGCACTGTGACGAAGAGCGACTCAGCGTCGACCAGCGCCTCGACCTGTTCCGCCAGGTGTGCGCCGGCGTGCAGCACGCCCACCAGAACCTCATCGTCCACCGCGACCTCAAGCCCAGCAACGTGCTCGTCACCAGCAAGGGCGTGGTCAAACTGATGGACTTCGGCATCGCCAAGGTGCTGAACCCGCAGATGGCCGCGGTCATCGGCGACCCCACCGAGGTCGGCCTGCGCGTCATGACCACGGAGTACGCCAGCCCCGAGCAGGTCCGCGGCGACCCCATCGGCACCTCCAGCGACATCTACTCCCTGGGCGTGCTGCTCTACGAACTGCTCACCGGGCGCCGGCCGTACCGCTTCCGCACCAAACTCGAAGAGGAGATCAAGCGGGTCGTGTGCGACAGCGACCCGGTGCGGCCCTCGACGGCGGTGACGCAGCAGGACTCGTACGTCACCTCCGCCGGCGAGACGCGGGTCATCGATCCCACCGAGCTGGCCAAGCCCCGCGAGGGGGTCCCGGAACGCCTGAAGCGCAAGCTCACCGGCGACATCGACAACATCGTCATGATGGCGATGCGCAAGGAGACCTCGCGCCGGTACATCTCGGCCGACCAGATGGCCGAGGACATCAAGCGCCACCTCGACGGACGCCCCGTCATCGCCACCCCCGACCGGCCGCTGTACCGCGCCGGCAAGTTCCTGAGGCGGAACCGCGTCGCGATGGGCTCCCTGGCGGCGGTGATGCTCGCGCTGGCCGCCGGCCTGGGTGTCGCGCTGCACCAGCGCGGGGTCGCGCTGGAGCAGAAGGCCATCGCCGTGGCGCAGACCGGCATCGCCAACGAGCGCAACGCCCAGCTGACCGAGGCGGTGAACTACATCGACACCGGCCTCAATCGCGTGTTCACGCAGTACGACACCGAGGTGAGCAAGCTGGAGGGAGGGATGAAGGCCCGGAGCGTGCTGGTGAAGGGCCTGCGCGAGCACCTCGACGCCATGCCGCAGCGCATCGTTGACTTCCCCGCGGCGCGGAAGCACCGCGCGACGATCCTGACGCGCCTGGGCGACCTGACGGGCGGCCTGCGGAGCCCGACCGAGAACCTGCCCGCCGAGGCTCTCCCGCTCTACGACAGCGCCGTGGAGATCCGTCGCTCGCTGGCGAGCGGGCCCGAATCCACGGTCGAGGAGCGTTTCATGCTCGCCGGCGCCCTGCTCCGGCGCGGGGACGCGCTGAACAAGATGAACCGGCTCGAGGACGCGGCGAAGTCCAACCAGGAAGCCCGCGCGGTTCTCGAGGAGGCCAGCAAGGACCCCAAGGCCCCGCTGAAGGTGACCCGCATGCTCGCGGACATCATCACGCAGAAGGGGCAGGTGCTGCTCGATCAGGGCAAGGCCCAGGAAGCGCTGCCCGAGTTCGAGAACGCGAGAACGTACTACGAACGGGTGACGTCCGAGGGCGGGCCCGAGGCGATGAACAACCGGCGCAACATCGCCGTGATCGCCAACAAGATCGGCGACGCGCTGACGGCCCTGGGTCGTCACGAGGACGCCCTGGCCCAGTACACCAGGAGCCTGGAGATGCGCCGCGGGTTCGCCGAGGAGGAGCCCAACGACCGCACCCAGCGGGACTTGGCGGTGTCGCTGCACCTGACGGCGAAGTGCCTGTGCCGGCTGGGCAAGGCCGAGGAGGCCGAACCCAAGGCCGCCGAGAGCGTGTCGATCATCCAGAAGCTGGTGGACGCGAACGAGGCGTCGGGCGCGCGCGACCAGCGGGCCCGGCGTGACCTGGGCATTTTCGACAAGGCGTTGAGCGACATCAAGGCCGCCCGTGCCGCGGGGAAGGCGTGCGACTCGTAGGGCCGCGACCCTGGCGCGGCGCGGTGCGCAACGCGTTGCGACACGCCCCGGACATGTGACCCGCGCAAGCGCCGCGCGAGGGCACGGTCAGGAAGAACTCACCGTGGGTTGATCCGGCTTTGACGCGATCCATGCGCGCGTGCGGATACTGCCGCTCTGTTCCGAGGCCTGCTGTTCCATCGGACCTCAGACCGTCACGCGACCCCGCCGGAGCGGGGCCCCGACGCGGTCACCCTCGGCACGCATAGGACAAGGAGCGTCTCATGCCCGCGCCCGCCCGCTCGCTCGCGCACCGGCACGCCGGTGCCCCCGCGTTCACCCTGGTCGAACTGCTCGTGGTGGTCAGCATCATCGCGCTGCTGATCGGCATCCTGCTGCCCAGCGTGGGCGAGGTGCGCCGCCAGGCCCGCATCGGCCTGTGCACCGCCAACATGAAGCAGCACGGGCAGGCCGCCGCCAACTACGCCGCCTCGAACAAGGACAACCTGCCCCATGTGCCGCCCAGCAACGGCAAGGGCCTGGCCGGGCCCCGCGGATCGCTCAGCCGGTACTTCGGCTCGGCGCTCAACCCCACCAACGGCGTCACGTTCGAGCAGCCCGGCATCCCCACCATGACGGGCGTCGCCGACGCGAACACCCTCAAGAACAGCCGCTACTTCTCGAACGCGCAGGCGTGGAACGCGTACTGGGTCTTCCTCTCCGAGTACGCCGTCGAGGGCGCGGGCACCGACGTCATGCAGGAGGTCTTCGTTTCGCCCGGCGAAACCGACGTGCGCGACGAGTGGAAGCGCACCCGCCAGTGGGTCAGCAACCGCGCCGCCTCGGCGGGCACCAGCACCAACGGCTTCTGGACCCTCGGAGGCCCCGACGGCACCGAGACCATCGGCCCGCCCGAGGGCGAGGCCTACCGCCCCCGCCTGGGCTCGTACCGCTATGTTCACGCCGCCATGACCGAGCACCGGCTGTACGGGCTGACCACCCAGGGCCAGCCGGCGCTGGGCGCCAACATCACGCCGCAGACCGTGCAACTCGGTGATACCAACCCGTCCGGCTTCGCCACGTTCGTGCGACGCGTCCCGCAGTCCGCCGCGGACTACCCCTCGCAGAAGGTGCTGTTCTACCTCTGGAACGCGGCCCACAACCGCTCGGCGAAGATGTGGTGCGACCCCGGCGCGACCAGCACGGTGGCGCTCGCCGACGGCTCGGCGCGGGGCGTGGTCGCCAGCCGCGAGGCGCTGCAGTACGAAGAGGACGGCGTGAAGCGCTCCGAGAACTCCGGCCCGTACGCCAAACTCTTCTTTGGCCCCGACGGCGAGGAACTCTCCGGCGCGGCGGCCGAGGGGCGCTTCACGTGGTTCTTCCTCACGGTGGGAGGGATCAAGGGGCGCGACTTCTGAAGCCCGACGAACCCGACGGAACACCCGGCCCCGCCGACGCTACGACGGCGTGCTCCAGCCGCTGTCGGGGTCCTGGGCCAGCGCGGTCGACGCCTGACGGATGCACCGCGCACAGGCGCACACCGATTCATCACGCGGGCTGGACCAGCACAGTTCCTTGCGCTCTTCCAGGCACAGCCGGCACGCGGCCCCCGACACGCCGGACTTGCCCATCAGCACCTCGGCGTACGCCACCTTCAGGCAGTCGGAACAGATCAGGCTGCCCCGGTGTCCCTCGACCATGGGGCGGCGATCCTCCCACGCCTTGTGGCAGAAATCACAGAGGAAATCCGCCATCGCCATGTTCTCAGGATCAGCGCCGGGTCGGTGCATGGGGCTCGGGGCTCGGGGCTCGGGGCTCGGGGGTTGGGGGTTGGGGCTCGGGGGTTGGGGCTGGGGGGGGGTGGGGCTTATTGCTCGGGGTTGAGTCTTGGGGCGGGCGCTCGGACCGGAGGCGGCAAGGGATGCTCGATCCTCGCGGGGCGCGACGGCGGAGCGATCTCAACCAATCGAGGCCTAGAGACTAGTCGAGGCCTAGAGACTAGGCCGCCTCGCCGCCTCGCCGCGGTGCTTCACCGCGTCTCTCCCTCGATCTTCTCCGCCACCAGGTGGTACACCGGGGGGGCGTGCCAGAAGGCGTCCGGGTTGGCGGACCACTGGGCCCACGCCCTCGTGAAGTCCTCCGCCTGCGTGGGCGTCAGGAAGCCGTGCTGCACCAGAGTCGGCACGTAGATTCGGAAGAACGTCTCGGCCCACATCCACATGGTCTCGCCGGGGCGGGCGACGCGCTGCTCGCACGCCAGGTGGGTCACGCGCAGGCCGGCCTCGCGGCAGAGCCCCGGCACCCGGGCCACGATGTCCGGGTCGCCCCCGCGCGAGCGCCACGAGACCCCGACCGCCTCCACGACGCGCTCGAACGCCGGGCAGCGCGGGGCCAGCGCGAGGGACTCGTAGTTGAAGTAGTCGTTCACGCACAGCTTCCCGCCCGGCCTGAGCAGCGCCGAAATGTCGCGGATCACGTCGCCCGGGCGCGGCACGAAGCACAGCACCCAGCGCATGAACGCCACGTCGAACACGCCGTCGCCCGCGCAGCCCATCGGCCCCAGCGTTCCCGAGGCGGCGCGGAGCGTGGCGCGGAGCTGCTGCACGTCGCCGACGAGGCCGACGGCCTCGCGTTGCAGCCCGCGGGCCTGGATCGCGCGGTTCACTCGCTCGATGTACCGGGCGGATTCATCGACCCCGACGACCCGCCCGCCGGGGTGGTGGTTCGAGTCGCCCGTCACCATCTCGGCCAGGTCCATCAGCGCGAACCCCGGGCCGCAGCCCGCGTCCAGCACCTTGTGGCCCGGCAGCAGCCCGGCGCGGCGCCACGTCGCGTGCGCCAGGTCGGACCACAGGCGGTGCTGGAACCCCAGCCTTCTCGCCTCTTCGTCGTGCGTACCCAGGATGTACTCGCGCTCGGCGTGACCGCCGCTGGTGGGGGTGTTCATGCGATTGAGATGCTACGACCGCGCCGCGCGAAGGCCCGTTCCCGTGCCCGGCGCCCGGCAGTGATCCAGAACGGGCGCTCCCTATTTTCGCTGCGGCCCGGGCCCGCCCCCGGGGGCCGTCGTCGAACGCGCCGGGTCATCACCCCGCCTCGACGCGGCCTTCACGCTGATCCGCACGTCCGGATCGGCCAGCACGTTCTCCGGCGCCGGCACCCAGCCCCACAGCGCCGGGGGGCCGATGTTCATGCAAGGCGTCGGCGGCAGCCAGTGAAACGAGAGCGGCTGCATGAGGTCGAGGTCCTCGTGATGACCGAAATACAGCCAGCGCTGCTCCAACGGCGGGGGACGCGACGCGAACTCCCGCTGCCTCTGCACGTCCACCGGCACCCACTCCCCGGTGCCCGCGGTTTCCTCGTACAGATAAAACTCCGTCCAGGCGCGCACCTTCGGCAGCAGCGAGGTCTGCGGCGCCACGATCCTTGACTTTGCCGGGTCCTCCGAGCGGGCGTCGTAGCCGATCACCAGCCGCGCGGGGATGCCCGCCGCGCGCCACACCGCCACGAGAAGATTGGCCATGTCGAGTTCCGGTCCCCGCCCGCGCTCGGCGGCGCGGGCCGCCCCGTCCACCGCGAACCCGCTCAGCAGCGCCCCGCTGTAGCGCAGCGAGTTCCTGCCGCGCCCGCTTGAATCGATCGCCCCCGCCGACGGCTGGTAGTGCGCCACCACCCTCCCGGCGAGATACTTGGCCAGCACGTACGGGGCGGTCCGGCGTGGGTCGCTGCCACCCGGGGCCTGGCGCATCCAGCGTTCGAGCAGGTTCTTCACGGCGGCGGAATCGGACTCGACCAGCAACTGCGGCCTCAGGCACGGTTCGATCGGTTCGGGCCACGCGCCGGCGGGCCAGCCGATCTTCGCCGAGCGCGTCTCGTCGATCCGCGTCTCCCACGACGTCATGGACCTCTCGAGCCGCAGGTGGATCATGTTGGCGTCCACCTTGGTGAGGTCCCACGCGCCGAGCCGGGCCAGCGACTGGTAGCCATCGAGCACGCGGGGCCGATCCGCCACGACGCGCCCGCCGACGGAGAGTGTCCCGACCGTCCGGTCGTCCCACGTCTCGGCGCTCGACGAGCCGCCCGGCAACGGGAAGAACACCGTCACCGAGTCCAAGAGGATGCGCTGGGTGGGGTACAGGTTGCGCGTGCCGGGGGGTGTCTGCACCTGCGTGCCGTGGAGCCGGACATCGACCAGCACCGTCCAGTCACGGTGGTTGGTGGCGTGCCGGGTCAGCACGGGCTCGGCGGGCGGTCCCGGCATCGCGCGGGGCGGGGCAACCGGCGCGGGGCCAGCGGGGTGGAACG
>CAZDYM010000124.1:0-7342 GCA_964509325.1 uncultured Phycisphaeraceae bacterium | reverse complement strand
CCCGCCGCCGACCCCGCCCGCGTCGTCATCGCGCAGCACCGGGCCGCCCTGCGGCAGTTCCACTTCGAGTTCCGCGTCGCTCTCGTCGCACAGCACGGTGGCCCGCTCCACCGCGTTCTCCAGTTCCCGCACGTTGCCCCGCCACTCGTACGTCAGCAGCCGGCGCAGGCTCCGTTCGCTGATCGGCAGCACCAGCTTGCCCAGCCGGCGCGCGTGCAGGTCGTGGAAGAACTCCGCCAACGGGCGGATGTCCTCGCGACGGTCCCGCAGCGACGGCACCTCGATCCGGAACACGTTCAGCCGGTAGAAGAGGTCCTCGCGGAACCGCCCGCGCTCCACCTGCGTCGCCAGGTCGCGGTGCGTGGCGGCGATCACCCGCACGTCCACACTGATCGTCTCGGTCCCGCCCACCCGCTCGAAGGTGCCCTCCTGCAGCACCCTCAGCAGCTTCGCCTGCGCCGCCAGCGACAGTTCGCCGATCTCGTCAAGGAACAGCGTGCCCTCGTCGGCGAGCTCGAACTTGCCCAGCCGCTGCCGGTCCGCCCCGGTGAACGCGCCGCGCTCGTGCCCGAACAACTCGCTCTCGAGCAGGCTCTCGGGGATCGCCGCGCAGTTCACCGCGACCATGGCCCTGCCCGCGCGGCCCGAGCGCGTGTGTACCGACCGCGCCACCAGCTCCTTGCCCGAGCCCGATTCGCCGTGGATCAGCACCGTGGCGTCCGACCGCGCCACCCGCTCGACCTGGCCCATCATCGCCAGCATCGGCGCCGAGGCGCCGACGATCCGCACCCCACCGCCCGCGCCCGCCGCCATGCCGGGGGCGCCGATCTCCCGCGTCAGCGCGTCCATCTTGTCCCGCGCCCGCTCGCTCGCCGCCAGCGCCGCCTGCAGACGGGTCAGTTCCGACTGCAACGCCGCCCGCTCGTCGGCGTCCACCAGCGTCACCACGAACCGCGACCGCGCCTCCGCCGACGCATCGACATCCACGATCAGGTCCACCAGCGCCGGCGCATGCCCGGCCCCACGCCGCAGTCGGCACCCCGGCACCAGCGCCCGCGGCTGCACCGACCGCGCCACCGCCGACAGCCGCCCCAGGACCGCTTCCCCGCTCTCGAACAACTCTGAGATCGCCCGCCCCACCGGCGTGGGCGAGCCGGCTCCGATCCGGTCCGACAGGCTCCGGTTCGCGTACACGACCACCCCCGAGGCGTCCACCACCAGCACCCCGGACCCCAGCCGAGCCAGCACCGCAGGCCCGTGCAACCCGCCCGCCTGCCCCGGAGTCCCTGATCCGCCGTCCCAACCTAGTGCCTCGCTCATGCTCTAAGTATGACTGGTCACAATGACGGAATCAATGACGAAATACAATACTATTTTCTGTGAAATATCATAGAATACTGGAACCATTCCGCGTTTGGAGCGCGAAAACCGAGAGAGGCGGTCTGGCACGGGGGTTGCAATCCATCTCGCTGCCTCGCCGGTCCGTCTGGCGGTGGAGAAAGACAGCCGGTTGCTCGGACCTGAACAAGGATCGAGCGACCGTTCGGGAATGCGAAGCGAGCACATGGTCCGGAATCCACCTTGTTCGGGGGATCCGGAGTTTCAAGGCCGGGGGGCAGAGCCGGGGGGGGCGGAGCCGGGGGGGCGGGGCACGCCGGATGGAAAAGGGCGTGCCCCGCTCTCGACCTGCAGTGAACCCCGAGCCCCGAGGAGAGGCCGGGAGGAGAGAAAGTGAATCGTCGGCGTGAGCAACAGGGAGCGCCGACGCCGGAGAACTGGAGGGAAGGGCCACATGGAAAGGCCCCTCCAGAACGACGGGGACGGGGATTCGGGTGGGAAAGGGCGAGGAATCCTCGGGCGCGAGCCCGGAGATTCCTTTGAAAGACGGCTCGCTTTCGGCGTCCCGGCGCGGGGGGTCGCGGGTCTGGTGGGCAGGCCTGTGCCCCTTGCGCCCGGACGACCGAAAGCGACCGTCACCGCGGCCCGACCCTTCCGGCCGGGCCGCGGATTCCCAGCTCTTGGTTCGTCATTGGACGGATCTCCGGCCTGGACGCTCCCCCAACGGGGCCGCCCCGGCATCTGCCACGAACACTCGCGTGACGTGTTCCTACCCCTCCCACCCACGGAGGCTCCTCACCCCGCGGCCCGCCCGATCACGACGGCGCCGCGAGCCACGCACGCGGTTGCTCCAATCCTTCCGACCGCCCCTGCACAGGGGGCGGTTGGTTGTTTTTGGGCTTGAGGCCCCCGGGCCGGTTCGTTGCGCGGTCTGGCGCCGGGTTCATCGGGACATCTCGACGCGGTGAAGACGCGGGGATCACGCCGACGGGGCGCCGGGAACGGCCGCGCCCGCGCCCCGAGTGTGTATCGTTCCAGTCTCGCGCACCGCGACCGAGCCCCAAGCCTTTCCCCCCGGAGCACCCGCTTGCACATGCATCACGAGATGGAGTCCCGCGAGCCCGCGTCCCTGGCGATGCGCGCGACCGTCCTCACCATCGTTGTCCTGCCCATCATCGGCCTCGGCTTCGCCGTCTGGTCCACCTGGGGCTGGGGCTTTTCGTGGCTGTACCTCTCACTTCTGATCGTGATGTACCTGCTCACCGGCCTGGGGATCACCATCGGCTACCACCGCCTGTTCACGCACAAGTCGTTCGAGACCAACCGCGTGGTCACTTTCCTGCTGGGCGTGTTCGGCTCGATGGCCATCGAGGGGCCGCTGATCCGCTGGGTCGCCGCCCACCGCAAGCACCACCAGCACTCCGACAGCGAGAAGGACCCGCACAGCCCCAACACCCACGGCGGGGGCGTGTGGGCCGTGCTGGTCGGATTCTGGCACGCCCACATCGGCTGGATGTTCGACCAGTGCCCCAGCGACCTGGACCGCTACGTGCCGGACCTGAAGAGAGACCGCATGCTCCGGGTCATCAGCAGCCTCTTCCCCCTGTGGGTGCTGCTGGGCCTGATCATCCCCACCATCATCGGCGGCGTGGTCTCGGGCACCTGGTTCGGCGCTCTGCTCGGCCTGGCGTGGGGCGGCCTGGCCCGCGTGTTCCTCGTCCACCACGTGACCTGGAGCGTCAACAGCGTGTGCCACATCTGGGGCACGCGGGCGTACAAGACGGCGGACCTGAGCCGCAACAACCCGATCTTCGGCGTTCTCGCTTTGGGGGAAGGCTGGCACAACAACCACCACGCGTTCCCGACCAGCGCCCGGCACGGGCTGGAGTGGTGGCAGTTCGATCTGTCATGGATCATCATCCGCGGGATGGAACTGGTGGGCCTGGCCCGGCGGGTGCGGGTGCCGAGCGTGGAGCGGCGCGAGGGAGTAAGGTTAAGGTGAGGTTGCTACGCCCAGGGTAACGAGCGCTGACCACCTTCATCCGTTCGGGTGACGCCTCGCCAGATTCTCGCTCCAGCATCATGGCGGCTCGCGAATAGTAAGATGTACAGGTTCGCACCGTTCTCGTTGACAACTCGTTCCGACTCAAAGTATTGGAAGCCGAGCAGTTTCAGGCGTGTTTCGTAGAACTCGCGAAGGGCGTGCGCGATTCGGTCCGGGCGTGATTGTTCGAGCGCACGACGCCAATCAGGGCTTCCTAGGAATCGGTCGAGATTCGAGCTGGGATCGTGACGGTAGTAGGTCTTCCAGTTTCGAATAACATCCATTCCGTCGGGCACGAGCACAATCAAGTCAGAGCGACGGTCAGCGATCCGCTTGATTGTGTCGAAAGCTACGTGCAAGCCGAACGGGTCGACAAACGTCACGGCGAGCACATCACTCTTCGGCACATGCTCGAGCAAGGGGACGATCGCAGTATTGCAATCAAGACCGTATAGGAGCGGCGGCCTCGGCAGTTGAACCTGCTCTAGCCGTTGTCGCAACGCAGAAAGGCAGTCAAGATTCGATTCGCACAGATGGAGCTGGGTGAAGGGGTGCTTTGTGCCTGCCGCGAGCGCGGCGCAGTTGCGGACGATGTCGCTCGTCCCGCGGATTCTCGCGAGCCCCGCGCCGGCGAACAGGTCGATATAGTGGAGTTCGGCCCACTTTTCGTGCATTGCGACCGTGAATGCGTTGAGATAACGTCCCACAAAGTGATACTTCCGGCGAGCCCAAGGCCCCACCTCGGGGATCAGGAGGCCATCATCGCGACACTCAATCGACATGACGTGCCTCCAACAACGGCCGGCATTTCATCCCACGTCCGCCCCTCAAGTTCCCGCCCGGTGCGGCTCTTCTGCACCCCGCCCCACTGCTTGAAGAAGAACGCCACACTTTTCGCCTCGCATTGGGCCTTGATGCCCAGCACCCAATCTTCACGCATAGCCCGGGCCTTTGGTCCGCTTTCGCCGCCAACGATCACCCAGTGAATCCCCTCGAGCGGCAATCGCGGCAGCGGGCCCAGCAGCGGTTCGCAACTCAAGAACCGCACGTGAGATTTGATGCGCCGCAGCATCCGAACCCGATGGATGTAATCGGCGCTCTCGACACTGGTACCCATCCACACGTTGGGGGGCCAGGGGAGGTCGGCTGCCATCTCCGCCGCGCGCTCGGGGCGCTTTGTCAGCACTTGGAAGGTGTGCTGCGGGCAGCGCTGCATCACGTCAAAGACGCGGCGGACGTAATCGAACGGCACCCCCTCATGGAATAGATCACTCATCGAGTTCACGAAGATGATCCGCGGCAAGCGCCAATGCAACGGGATCTCCAGCGACTCCTCATCGAGCGTGATCTTGCCCACGAAGTACGCGCGGCCGGTGGGCGTGCGCTTGGCGGTGCCGGAGTACTTGTGACCCGTGCCGTTTGGCATGTGGGACAGGCGCAGCGCCATCCGCGCGGCATAGCAGTTCAGACACCCCGGTGAGACCGGCGTACAGCCAGCGACTGGATTCCATGTCGCGTCGGTCCACTCAATGGCGGAAGTCTGTGCCATGGCTTGTTCCAAACAGAATACGAACACCACAGGCTTTGTCAAGCACCTCAACTCGTCTGTGGTGAGCTCAAGCAACCACACCGCTTCGACGCACTGGCAGGATGTTCTTGCAGAAACTGGGGCGTCGCGCTCGGACACCCCTTCAGGCGAGATCACTCACTGAAGCGCAGCCGCGCACGTCCGTCGAGCATGCCGAGCCCCGCCGTCAGAGCGAATCGACCGCCCCGACTTGGAAACCCTTACCTCGCCAACTTGCCCCGCAGGTAGTTGATCAGGTCGATCTTGGTGATGAGCCCGTGGTACTGGCCTTTTTCATCGACCACGATGGCCACGCGGTCGGCGCGGAAGATGGGCATGAGGTCGTTGACGCTGGCCGTGGGGCGGATGGTTTCGAGTCGGCGGGTCATGAAGTCGCTGACGGGTCTGTCGAAGTTGGCCGCGTCGCTGGTCACGGCGAGGAGGATGTCGCCCTCGTCGATGATGCCGACGATCTTGTCGCGGGCGTCCATCACGACCATCTGGGAGACGCCGTACATCCCCATCCGCTTGATCGCCTGCTTGACGGGGTCGGTCTCGTCGAGGGTGTAGTCCTCGCGCTGCTGGTGTCGGCGGGCGATGAGGTCGGTGAGGTCGTCGCGCCGCTCGCGCTGGATGAAGCCGTTGTCGGTCATCCAGAAGTCGTTGAACATCTTGCTCAGGTACTTGGCGCCGGTGTCGCAGGCGAAGGTCGCGACGTTCAGAGGCCTGGTCTGCTTGCGAAGAAACACGCGGGTCGCGTGGATGAGGCAGCCGGTGCTGGAGCCGGCCAGGATGCCCTCGGCCTTCAAGAGGTCGCGGGCGGCGTGGAAGGCCTCGCCGTCGGTCACGGGGACGGCCTCGTCGGCGAGCTTGATGTCGCAGATGTCCGGGACGAAGTCCTCGCCCATGCCCTCGATGAGCCAGCTGGTCGCGGTGACGCGCTTGCCCTCGTTCACCAGGGGGTGGAGCATGGAGCCGGCGGGGTCCGCGAGAACCAGCCTGACGCCCGGGTTTCTCTCGCGGAGGAAGCGGCCGCAGCCCGAGAGGGTGCCGCCGGAGCCGACGCCGGTGATGAACGCGTCGACCTGGCCGCGGAGTTGTTCCCAGATCTCCGGGCCGTTGGTCTCGTAGTGGGCGCGGGTGTTGTCGTTGTTGGAGAACTGGTTGATGTAGACGGAGTTCGGGGTCTCTCGGGCAATACGGGCGGCGACGTCCTGGTAGTACTCGGGGTGGCCCTTCTGCACATCGGAGCGCGCCAGGACGACCTCGGCGCCCATGGCGCGGAGGTGCTGGATCTTCTCCTGCGACATCTTGTCGGGCACCACCACCTTCAGCCGGTAGCCCTTCTGCCCGGCCACCAGCGCCAGGCCCAGGCCGGTGTTGCCGGCGGTGGCCTCGACGATGGTCGGCGGCGGATTGCCCTTGGGGTTCAGCCTGCCGTCGCGCTCGGCGCCCTCGATCATCGACAGCCCGATCCGATCCTTGATCGACTGGGCCGGGTTCATGAGCTCCAGCTTGGCGAACACGCGGCACCCGGCGGGGTTGTCCTTCCCGCCCGCCGGGAAGAGCCGGCGTAGTTCGAGCATCGGGGTGCGCCCGATCATCTCAAGCACGGATGAGAACACGCCGCCGCCAGGGGAGCCGAGCGAGGCGGCGGGGGCGTTCGAGGTTGGGGCGTGGGCGTTGGGCATGGGCGGTCTGGTTGGGGCGCGAGGTGGGATGAACCCGCTTCCGGGACAGGCAGGAAGTCTAGCGGGGACTGGTCAGTTTCCACGGGCCCGGGCGGCACAATCACGCGAGAGCGGCGCGGAGTTCGGCCTCAGCGGTTTGCGAACTTCATCCGGCGCACGCCGAAGAACACCAGGGATTCGTACGCGATGATCCCCAGCAGCAGCGCCGCCGCCAGCGCGACGACGTTGGTCTGCACCGGCGTGGGGCTGGTGATGGCGTAGACCCCGACGCGCCCGGACCAGACCAGGGCGTTGCTGATCTGCCACGCCGAGGCCACCAGCACCCCGCACGCCAGCCAGCCGACGGAGGCGTGGGCGACGACGCAGGCGGCGACGGGCGCATCGACGCGCCATCCGCGGCGCGCCCCGAAGAACCGGATGCCGATGAACTCGATGAGCGACATCGCGAGCATCAGCAGCCACCCGGTGAGAAAGAAGCCCCCGACATACCTGGGGCGCGGGTGAACGCCCGAGAACCTCGCGTAGAACAACCCCAGCGCCGGGACGGCGGCCCCGACGCCGGCGGTCAGCACCAGGAACCCGAGCGAGCGGCGCACCTCCGGCGCGAAGCGGTCCCAGCAGGCGCGGGGCTCTCGGGCGATCTCCACCAGGGTGCCGAGCCACGCCCGCACCCCGGCCCGCAGCCCCGAGCCACGCCGTTGC
>CAZDYM010000123.1:0-7397 GCA_964509325.1 uncultured Phycisphaeraceae bacterium | reverse complement strand
CCGATGCCTACGCCGCCTACGCCCTCACCGGCGTCATGGCCGAGTACGAGGGCGCCTGCTACATGCGCACCCTCCGACCCGAGACCGAGTTTCTGTACAACGACCAGACCGTCTTCAACCTCGGCGGGTTCGAGGTCCTCAACCAGGGACGCGACGTCCTCATCGTCGCCGCCGGCTCCATGGTCCACGAGGCCAACAAGGCCATCGACCTGCTCGACAAGGCCGGCGTCTCCGCCTCGCTCGTCGATCTCTACTCGCTCCCGTTCGACACCGAGGCGCTCCTCGATATCGCCAACGAGAACAACGGCTACGTCGTCACCGTCGAGGACAACTACGGCGGGGGCATCGGCTCCGCCGTCGCCGACGCCCTGGCCGCCTCGGGCGAGGGCTTCACCCTCGACCAGGTCCACATCCCCCGCATCCCCAAGAGCGGGCGAACCCCCGACGACGTTCTCAAGTACTGCGGCGTGACCGCCAAGGACATCACCGACCGGACGCTCCGACTCCTGCAGGTCACCTCCGTCTAAGGAGGTGGCATCGAGGCAGGGGCGATCCGACAGGTGGAGAACAGCGGGTTGTTCACAAACTGTTCAGAACGACTTTCCCGACCCTGCGGAACGTTTCCACCAACAAGGCGGCGATCGACGATTGAAACGTAGGCCTCCGGCAGTTCCTGCCGAATCCACGAACGTTGACACCCGTTTTGGCCCAGATCAGGGCCGAGAACAAAGGTCCGGAAACCAAGGTTTGTTTTTTGTTCGGTTTCGATTGGAAGTTCTCGACCCCCAACACGCCAAGAAATCTGATTGGGCCGACTCCGAAGGCCCGAAGATCACCCTGGCCGGTTTGCGTTTGCTATCTAGACCGGCTACCGTAACCCCCACTCCCAGGACCAGTCGTTGCCCGCGTGGGGCCTCGTCCGGGTGGGATGGAAAGGCTCGGAAGAGCCGACGCCTGGGCTGTGGCGGCCCAGTGCGGAAACTGGTCACCAAGAGCTTTTGCCCCAGTCAGGTCCGCGAGAACCAAGAGATCAACGCGCGGACGAGTCAAGTCAAAGGAGATCGTTCATGAGTCAGACCAAGTGCTTGAGCCTCGTTGCCGGCGCCGGCGTGTCCCTGACCGCCGCCCTCTCGGCTGTCGCCGCGACCCCCGTTCAGAACTCGGACGAGGTCCGCGCCATCGTGTCGGAGATGCTCGCCGACGCCGAGAACCGCTCCAGCCTCCTCGCCGCCGGCGGCGGCGGGCACGACGGCGGGATGTTCTACCTCGCCGACAGCAGCGGCAACTTCCGCCTCAACGTCGGCGGCCAGATCCAGTTCCGCTACTACCTGAACTTCCGCGATGACACCGAGGTCGGCGGCAACAGCGGCCCCAACGCCCTGCCCAACCGCGAGAACGACGACTTCGAGTCCGGCTTCCAGACCAGCAACACCCGCCTCTGGTTCACCGGCAACATCGTCGACCCCAACCTCTACTACAACGTCACCGCCAACTTCGGGCGTGACGGCGGCGACTTCAACCTCGAAGAGGCCTACGCCGGCTACAAGTGGGACAACGGCTTCAGCTTCCAGTGGGGCCAGTTCGTTCTCCCCTTCCTGCGTGAGAAGCTGGTGGCCCAGTGGTACCAGCTCGCCGCGGACCGCTCGCTGACCGACATCACCTTCGACCAGGGCTACAGCCAGGGCGTGCAGCTCGGCTACGCCGCCGAAGAGTTCCGCGCCATGCTCGCGTTCTCCGACGGCTTCCGCTCGCAGAACTCCGAGTTCGGCTCGGTGAACAGCACCGCCGGCAACTTCGGCTTCACCGGCCAGGGCGGCGAGTCCGACTGGGCCATCACCGCCCGCGCCGAGATCAAGTTCGCCGGCGCCTGGGACCAGTTCAAGGACTTCACCTCGATGCCCGAGAGCCAGTTCGCGGCCATGCTCGGCATCGCCGGTCACATCGAGGGTTCCGCCAACGACATCCTCGTCGAGGGCGGCGATCCCACCGACCCCACCGACGACTTCGAGTCCGAGACCCGCTTCGGCGGCTGGACCGTCGACCTCTCCTTCGAGGGCGACGGCTGGAACCTCTACTTCGCCGGCAACGGCGCCTACACCGACAACTCCTCCAGCAGCAACGCCCCCGCCGGCTTCGATGACTCCATCACCGACTACGGCCTGGTCGCTCAGGGCGGCTTCTTCTTCCCCGACACCGATTGGGAACTCTTCGCCCGCTACGACGGCATCTTCGCCGACGACGAGCGCCCCACCGCCACCAACGACAGCGATGAGACCTTCAGCACCGTGACCGTCGGCACCAACTACTACTGGTCCGGCCACGCCGCGAAGTTCACTTTCGACGTCCAGTACTTCATCGACAACGCCAACGACGGCCTCAACACCGTCACCAACCGCGAGATCGGCTACCTCGGCTCCGGTGAGGACGGCGAGGTCACCGTCCGCTTCCAGTTCCAGCTCCTGTTCTAATCCTCCGCCCCCGCGAGGGCCGAGATTGGAACCTGATTGCTGGCAACACGCTTGAACGCCACACCGGCCGGCCCCAACGGGTCGGCCGGTTTTCTTTTCCGCTTCCGAGTCAAGTCCTTCATCACCCCGCCCTCGCCGTGCCGCCGCTCCCACGCCCGCCCACACGCCCGCACACGCCCGCACACGCGCCGCCTCGACGTACCGCGCCGCCGCCGGAGCGCAGTCTCCGCGGCGACCCTCCCGGTGCGCCGGTGACACCAACATTTGTTAGAGTTCGGTGAACGCTGCGGCGATGGGCGAGTGCCGATCCGCCTTGTTCCCGCGCCGGATGCGCCCGCGTATGGTCGTGTCTCATCGTGTCCCCAACGCAGCGCAGAACGCTTCCGCACTCCAAGCCAAGCCAAGCCGAGCCAAGCCATGAAGACCACAACCCTTTGCGCCGCCGCGATTCTGTCGCTCATGTCCGCCCCGTTGTGCCTGGCCGAGGCCTATCCGCCGACCGGCACGCAGCGCGACGAGGTCCGCGCCATCGTCGCCGAGATGCTCGCGGACGCCGAGCGCCGCTCGAGCCTCTTGCAGGGTGCCGGCACGGGAGGGGCCGGAGGGGCCGGGGGGGCCGGGGGGGCCGGGTACGACGGCAAGGCCTTTGTCCTCGCCAGTTCCGACGGCAACTTCAAACTTAGCATCGCCGGCGCCGTGCAGTTCCGTTACCAGTTGAACTTCCGCGACACACAGGACGGCGGCCCCAACGCGGCGCCGGGCCGCGGGAACGACGATTTCGAGTCCGGCTTCGAGACCCGGCGCACCCGCCTGATCTTCAAGGGCAACATCGTCGAGCCCGGGCTCACCTACTTCATCCAGACGGACTTCAGCCGGCGCGACGGCGACCTCGACCTCCTCGACGCCTGGGGCCAGTACAAGTGGGAGTGCGGGGTCTATCTCAAGTGGGGCCAGTTCAAGACCCCGTTCCTCCGAGAGGAACTGGTCAGCGATTGGAACCAGCTCGTCACCGAGCGTTCAACCATGAACACCGTGTTCACCGGCGACCGCGTCCAGGGCGTCGAGACCGGCTGGCGCGGCGAGGACATCGGCCTCGCCCTGGCCTTTCACGACGGGATGAACAGCAAGAACTCCGAGTTCGGCTCCACCACGCCGCTGGGCAACTTCGGCTTCGTCAAGACCGGCGGCGGGGAGTCCGACTGGGCGTTCACCGGGCGAGCCGAGTGGAAGGTCCGCGGCGACTGGGCCCAGTTCGATACCCTCTTCTCGACCCCGGGCTCGGGCTACGCCTGCCTTCTCGGCCTCGCCGGGCACGTCGAAGGATCGGCCAACGACATCGCCGCCAACGTCAACGGCATCGACACGCAGGGCGACACCGTGATGTCGGCCTGGACCGCCGACGTCAGCGTCGAGGGCGACGGGTGGAACCTCTTCGCCGCCGGCGTCGGGGCCCACCAGACCACCGACCTGCTCGCCATCGGCGAGGGCTCCAGCGACGACTACGGGCTCATCGTCCAGGGCGGCTTGTTCATCCCCGGCACCGACTGGGAACCCTTCGCCCGCTACGACGCGGTCTTCCAGGACGACGGGCGCGACCTGGGGGACACCGACGAGACCTTCGACGTCGTGACCCTGGGCGCCAACTACTACTGGTCGGGCAACGCCGCCCGGTTCACCATCGACGTCCAGTGGTTCCTGGATGAGTCAACGCAGCTGATGTCGAGCAACCCCGGAAACGGGTTCCTCCGCACCACGGAGGAGAACGAGGTGAACGTGCGGTTCCAGTTCCAGCTGCTGTTCTGAACGGGGATCGCTGGGTGTGAGACGCCCACGCCGCGGCGAACGCCTCCAGTTGGGCCGGCTCCTTCTTGCCTCGCGGGGGCTGTGTCGCGCGCGGAGAAGCCCGGCCCGGCCAGGACCCCGCGGGCGGTTCAAGGCCGGCTCGGCAGGATCGAAACGTGCGGCCCGCACAGCCTCGCCCGCGACGCCCTTGGTCGAGCGGGCGCTGCGGTTTACTCCTCGCGCCGCCCGGCCAGCTTCGCCATCAGCCGCAGCGCCTCGAGGTACACGAACACAAGCGTCGAGGTGATGGCGTACGCGCCGTACCACTCGTAGTGCTTCTCGGCCCGGTTCTTGACGCCGTTGTTGATCGTGTCGAAATCCACCACGAACAGGGCCGAGCCCAGCACCAGCACCAGCACGCTGAAGCCGATGGAGATCATCCCGCCGTTGTTCGGGTCGAACACGCTCCGCAGCGACGGGAAGCCGAACCACCCCGCCACCAAGGCCGCGAGCGTGTAGAGGCACAGCCCGATCGAGCCCACGAACACGGCGTTGTAGAACACCCGCCCCGGACGGATCACCTTGAACGCGTACAGCCCCAGCATCGAGCCGGCGATCGCGAACGTCAGCATCGCGGCGTTGAAGATCAGCCCGTGGTTCAGCGTCACCTTGCCGTCGGCCAGGGCCTTGCCCCCGAACTGCATCGCGTACATCGACGACACGCCGCCGACGAACGCCCCCTCCGCGATGCCGAACACCGGCGCGAGCAAGGGCGAGCCCTTGGGCCAGAAGGCCAGGACCAGCCCGACCACGATGCCCACCAACGCCCCGCCGATGGTCAGCATCCAGCCCAGCCCGGGGTTCCGCCCCTCGGCGACCAGCATCCACGTCCCCAGCGCGCCCGCCACCACCAGCGCCAGCAGGAACAGCGCCTTGTTCACGGTCCCCTGCAGCGTCATAACGTTGCGGGCTTCCCCGATGGACGCCGGCACGGCCCGGTCGATCTCGGCGTCGGAGAGCACCCCGTCATGCCCCGCGGGCGCGCGGCCCATGTCGACCCCGGGCACGCCACGACCCTGACGCTCGAGGTCGTCCCAGGTCTGGGCGGGTGCGAAGACGTCCTTATTAAGGGTTGGGTTGCCGTTGCCGAACATGGTTTGGGACCTTCAGGAGAGAGGCGTGTGAGTTGAACCCGCTGTGGCGGCGTTCCGCCGGCCATGAATCAGAAAGCGTATGAAACACCTGCCCGGGGTCTGATCCAAAGAACCTGAAAAACGGGACGGATTCATCACCGGTGGTCAGGGGGTACTGGGCCGAAACATCATCGGCCAAACTGTATGAAGGTGATTCGGCTTGTCGTGTCGCGGCGACGAAGAAACGGGACAAGCCATCAGGGGAGGCCGGTGGCAGGGACGTGGTGGCAGGGACGGGGTGGCAGGGACGGGGTGGCAGGGACGGGGAGGCGGGGGCGGGGAGGCGGGGACGGGGAGGCGGGGACGGGGAGGCGGGGTGGTTTCGTGTGCCACGATGCTCGGCTCGGCCGCCGGGCCGAGCGTCGTGCTGGAAACGCCGCTGCGCCGTCGGACCGAGGGCACGACGGGCCGCGGACGGCCCATCGTGGCACAAAGCCGCCATCGACTTGGCCGGTCTTCCCGCCCGAGCACTCATGGTTCACCACGGCAACGGACATCCTTCCACTCGTCGGACCATGAAGAGGGATCTCGGGAGTCGTCATCTTTGGTACCTTCGGTTCATCCGCCGCGGTGGCGTGCTGGTGGTGCTTGGCGGTGCGAGCACGCTGGGCGGAGGTGAGCGCCACGGGGACAGCGGGCCTGATGCGGCCGGCACCGGGCTCATGCTCAATCAGAACTGGATTGAGCAAAGATGGGGTGGGAGCGTTGCGGACGAAAGGAACGTGCGAGCCGTCCATCCGGCCCGATCGGACAACGGAGCACCCGATCGGTCCGGCGTGGTGTTCGAAGACTCTCGGAGCATCTTCCAGTTTGTCCTCGAGCACCTCCCGGAGGAGAATCTCGTTCTCCCTTCAGAGAGGTACTTCTACTTCCAGTTCCCGCTTGGATCCAGGAGAGTCTCCGGCAATCTCCGATTCGTGGACGCGGCCCTCCGGCTCGTTCATATGGGGTACTTCGATCAGGACGATCGCTTTGTGGTGCACACCGCAACGTGGAGCGAAGCCGAGGGTGTTGGTGTCGACTACGACGCTGGGTCTGGCACCGTGGAGGTACGCTCTCGGAACGTGGAGCGTCGCTTCGTCCTCGATCGTCGCTGGGACTGCTGGCCCGCGCGACTCGCTCTGCAAGAAGGCGAGGAGTTCATCAGCGGGGTGCTTGACGAATCTGGGTTTTTCTTCTCGCTGTTGTTCCATCACCCGACATCCAGTTTTTATTATGTACTGAACGAGGACCTGCCTCGCTCCGAAACTCTGTGGCCCATGGATCCTCCTTATCAGAGTTACTGGATTGGACCGGAGAGCAGGTTTGTTTTTTACCACGATCCCGCCACGGACCGGAAGGTGCTGGTCGCGGTTTCCGCGGACGAGATCCGCCGGAACTCGTACTTCGACGGCCCGTTCGATCAAGTCCCGCCGTTCCTGGATATTGGCCACCTCGTGGAGCGGTCGTACCCGTATGTTCGATTCAGGGGTGGGGTGGACCGACACGGCAACTTCATCGGCGTCGAGGGCCAGAGAATCGCCATCAGCCCTTATCAGAACGATGAGACCGTGACCGAGCTCTTGCCTTTGTTGGAACTCATGAGGGTGCGGGTGGGCGCCGCAGGGTCGCCCTGGCTCGGCATGGTCAGAGAGGACAAGAGGGACTTCGTCCCCGCGAGGGCGATGTTGGACGTGCCCGAGGACGCGGCGACGCACGTGACGGCGAGGTCCGCGAGTTGGCCGGCCAACCACTGGCGGAGTTCAAGCGATGCCTGGCCGAGCGAACATCGGGCGCGCACCAGCCTCCGCTGGCCTCCTCAGCACGAGGCTCGCCTCAGCATCGGGACCGGCACAGACTCTCAGTAAGAGCCGATCGAGTCCGTCACGGCTCACAACGCCGCACCTCAAGTGAGAGACGCCCTCAAACCTCGTGCGCGAGCTCCCACCGGTCCGGCGAACGCCACAGCCGTGAC